>DATAHC010000472.1:0-11877 GCA_036263415.1 Flavisolibacter sp. | reverse complement strand
AATATAAAACGGCGATGCAGCTGTATAACCTGCACGAGCAGCTGGCGACTACCGTGGAGCAGCTCAATGAAAAACAAAGGCTGCTCAATGCCAATACGGGCCAGTTGAAAGACAGTGCTTCGCGAAAGTTGCTGGAAGAGTATAATCAAAAACTGGAAGAGCTGAGAAGTACTTTGCTGGCTACGAAGCAGAAGTCCATTTTTGCCGATGAAAAGAAACTGAGAGAAGAGATCTCGGAAGTGTATATAGCTGTAGCAGGCCAGGAAGCAAGACCTTCCAACCTGCAGGTTCAGCGTATTGCACAGCTGCAGCAGCAGGTGATGAAGGCTGAGGAAAACAGAATGAGCTTATGGAAGCAATATAATGCCCGGGTAGATGCGGCCCTGGCTAAGGAAGGCCTTCCCATGAAGGAAGGTGAAAAGCCATCCAAGGTATTCTGATGCTGTAAGGGACCGTGGTAAAACCCGTTACCAAAGGCTTCTGTATGTCACGCTCAATGGAGCGGGCTTTACGGAAGCCTTTTCTTTTGCGGCAGGCGCCATTCATTAGTGAATGTGAACGTAGTGCTTTTAGAATGATTTCTTTTTTTCAATCAGCCTCACTCCGTAACTTTTACCCCTCAATTCACAACACACATGAGAAAATTGCTTGTCTTCTTTCTGGCCATTCTATCCTTTCAATCTTATAGCCAGAAGAAAAATAAAGTCGGGCCTGCAGACGATTCCATCCTGCTTTCCAAGGTCAAATACCGCCTGATCGGCCCCTTCAGGGGAGGGCGCAGTGGTGCGGTGGCCGGCAGCTATAAGAATAAGAATACTTTTTACTTTGGCGCTACAGGCGGTGGGGTCTGGAAGACCACAGACGGAGGTAGCAACTGGAAGAATATTACGGATAAATATTTCGGAGGCACTATGGGTGCCGTGGCTGTTGCGCCCAGCGATGATAATATCATTTATGCAGGAGAAGGGGAAAATACCATGCGCGGCAACGTTAGCGAAGGCCTGGGAGGCCTTTGGCGCAGTGATGATGCGGGAAGAACATGGAGGAACCTGGGCCTGAAAGATGCACGGCATATAGTTAGGGTGGTCATACATCCGCGCAATCCCGACATTGCCTGGCTGGCGGTTATGGGTCATTTATTCGGACCTAATGAAACCAGAGGCGTATATAAAACAACGGATGGTGGAAAAAACTGGAAGAAAGTTCTTTATGTGAATAATCAGACTGGCGCCTCGGACCTGGTAATGGAACCCGGTAACCCCGAAGTATTGTATGCCGGTACGTGGAGAGCCTTGCGCACGCCGTATAGTATGGAAAGCGGTGGTGAAGGCAGTGGCTTATGGAAAAGCACGGACGGAGGGGAAAACTGGACAAATATCTCAGCCAGAAAGGGACTTCCGAAAGGCGTATGGGGGATCGTAGCCGTTGCTGTTTCAGCAGCCAATCCCGATAAAGTGTACACGATGGTAGAGAATCAGGGCGGAGGCCTGTTTGTTTCCGGCGATGCCGGTGAGACTTGGACCCTTACCAGCAATGATAACAATATCCGCCAGCGTGCCTGGTACTATACTAAAGTATTTCTGGATCCAAAGAATGACAACCTGGTCTATGCACCCAATGTGAATTTCATGCGCAGCCGTGACGGTGGAAAGACCTTTCAGTCGGTCAATACGCCCCATGGCGATCATCACGACTTGTGGATCGATCCGGAAGATGGCAACCGGATGATTGTGGCTGATGACGGCGGCGCCCAGGTCTCCTTCGATGGTGGCGCCAACTGGAGCACCTATGGCAACCAGCCTACTGCACAGATCTATCGTGTTACCACCGATAATTCCTTTCCTTACCGGATATTGGGTGCACAGCAGGATAATTCCACCGTTCGTATCAAAAGCAGAACTTCCGGTGCCGGGATCACCGATCGGGACTGGGAACCCACAGCGGGTGCCGAAAGTGGTTATGTAGTAGCCGATCCGCTAAATCCGGATATCGTATACGGAGGCAATTATGGTGGCTATATTTCCCGGCTCGATCACAGAACCGGCGAGAATCGGGCGGTATCACCCTGGCCCGACAATCCAATGGGAGCCGGTGCCGATGTGCTGAAATACCGTTTCCAGTGGAATTTTCCGATCTTCTTTTCGCCCCATAATCCGAAGCGTTTATACACAGCCGGAAATGTTTTGTTTACCTCTGAAAATGAAGGTGCTACCTGGGAACAGATCTCTCCCGATTTGACAACCAACGATAAAAGCCGCCAGGCTTCGAGCGGTGGCCCTATCACCAAGGATAACACTTCGGTGGAATATTACTGCACCATCTTTACAGCCACGGAGTCTCCCCTGGAGAAGGACCTGTTATGGACCGGCAGCGATGACGGCATCATTTCCGTAAGCAGGGACGGAGGGAAGAACTGGACTAATGTGACCCCTTCGGGCGTACCTAAATGGATGATGTGGAATTCAGTGGAAACAGACCCCTTTAAAAAGGGAGCCGCCTATTTTGTTGGAACCCGGTATAAGTCGGACGACTTTACTCCCTATATCTATAAAACGGAAGACTATGGCAAAAGCTGGAAGCTGATCACGAACGGTATCGGCAGGATGCATTTCGCCCGCGTGGTACGTGCCGATCCCAAAAGAGCGGGACTGCTTTATGCCGGTACGGAATATGGCATGTACATATCTTACGATGACGGCGCGAACTGGAGGCCTTTCCAGCAAAACCTGCCCATAGTACCGGTGACCGATCTTACCATCAAGGAAAATGATCTCATCGTTGCCACACAGGGCAGGGCCTTCTGGGTGATCGACGATCTGAATGTAATCCAGCAGATGGATGGGGGTATTACTTCAAAGCCCCTGCATGTTTTTTCTGTTGATACTGCTTACCGGATGCCGGGTA
Organism: Flavisolibacter sp.; assembly: GCA_036263415.1. Lineage (GTDB taxonomy): Bacteria > Bacteroidota > Bacteroidia > Chitinophagales > Chitinophagaceae > Flavisolibacter. Next base: position 8,973 of record DATAHC010000472.1, on the reverse strand, counting down.
ATCCGTTTGCGCAGTCCTTCGGTGCTCCCCGGAATGCCGGCACCAATCCGCCGGCCGGTGTATTGATCAACTATTACGTGAAAGATATCAGTGACACAGCCAAAGCGGCTATGATGATCCTGGATAAGGACCATAAACTGATTAGGTCCTATACCACAGATGCCAAGGAAACCAATGCAAAGATGGATGTGTCCAAAGGTATGAACCAGTTTTCCTGGAACCTTCTTTATCCGGAAACGGAGCGCATTGAAGGAATGATCTTATGGAATGGGGTGCCTTCCGGTATCCTGGCGCCTCCTGGTAATTATTATGCCCGGCTGAAGATCGGCCAGGATTCCATGGAGGTACCTTTTACGGTAAAAGCCGATCCGAATTATAAGACTACGCAGGCTGAGTATGAACAGCAATTTGCCTTCCTAAAGACAGTTCAGGATAAATTCAATGAAACGCAGAAAGCGATCAGGGATATCCGGGCATTGCGCACGCAGATCACCAGCTTCATGGGGCTGCAGGGAAAAGACGCTCCGAAAGAAGTGAAGCAGCTGGCCGACAGCATCAATAAGCAGCTGACCACCATTGAGGAAACGCTTTACCAGACAAAAGCCAAAAGCGGCCAGGATGTTTTGAATTATCCCATCCGGCTGAATGATAAATTATCTGGTGTTTTCGATGTGGCCAACAGTGGCAATTTTGCACCCAGCAAGCAGGCCCGTGATGTATATGCCGATCTGGCCGCCCAGATCGATGTACAGCTGGCCAGGCTGAGTACCGTAAAGCAAAAAGATGTGCCAGCTCTGAATGAGCTGATCAGGCAAAAGACCTTACCGGTCATCGGCATAAAATAAAGAAGGATTACCCTAATGGTCCTGTGAAAAGGAAGCAGGCAAAGGCAGGCTTCCTTTTTGCTGTTAATTTGCAGGATCTGACTGATTTTCAAAAGAGCACATTCTGTATTAAGCGTATCGTTATATTTGTTTAACCCCTTAGCCATGAAGTGTTTAATTGTAGATGATAATAAGATGGCCCGGATGGCCCTGAAGCAATTGGTAGGACAGATCGCTTCACTTGACCTGGTAGCTGAATGCAGTGATGCCATGGAAGCGCATGAACAGCTTGGAAATACCGCTGTCGACCTTTTGCTGCTGGATATTGAAATGCCCGGAATGACCGGACTGGAACTGATTAAGAAAATGGGGAATGTGCGGCCGCTCATCATCTTTACCACGGCCAAGAAGGACTATGCCGTGGAAGCATTTGAGCTGAACGTAGTGGATTACCTGGTAAAACCGATCACCCTTCAGCGGCTGAAGCAAGCCGTGGATAAAGCTGCTGAAGCGTTGGAAAGCAATAAGGAAGAAGTGAAGGTGGAGGAGCAGGGTTTTGTATTTGTTAAAGACAATGGCGTACTCAAAAGAATCAGCATAGAAGATATCCTTTTCCTGGAAGCGATGGGTGATTATGTGAAAGTTCATACGGCTCAGAAGTTTCATGTGGTGCATGCTACCCTCAAATCCATTGAGGAAAAGCTGCCGGCGTCGAAATTCATCCGCGTGCACCGAAGTTATATTGTCGCCATCAATAAAATAGACTTCATTCAGGAAGGTACCATCAGTATTGGCAAGACCAGTATTCCGGTGGCCGATACCCATAAATCAAACCTTAATAAGCGTTTAAACCTGCTCTGATTTCATCGAATTTAAAGTTGCCTTCACCGAAGCGAATAAGGGTTTAACCTAATGGGACTTTTATACGGTTTTGAACTGTCTACTTTTACATCCGAAGCAAGCTGGCCCATATCCTGAAAATTCGTTAACCTGGCCCTTGAGAACAATACGTTAGGTCGCAACCAAAATTGACTGAGTACCAGTATTGTTTTCGTACCAAAATAACTAACATGGAAGGCTGTGCGAACAGCCTTCTATTTCTTTATGAAAAAGTTTTTAATCTTCATACTCCTTCTCACTTTACTGATCACCTCAGAATACTATTTCTTTTCAGAGATCTTTTCCCGCCGGCGTATGTTTATCCTACTGCCGGGCCTGGTAGGAATGGCGCTTTGTATTTTTGCCATCTTCCGCTTTGCCAAAAAAAATATGTTTCAGTCAAAACAATCCTGATACGATAGGGGTTTTTTGTATTTTCGGCTGGTTGTACCATGCAAAAACCGGAATTCAGATATTGGGTGCTATGGCTGTTTTTGATTGGGATCTTAGGGATCGTTTTCCTTCAGGTAATATCCGGATTCAACATCAACCGACTGATTCAGGGAAACAGAAGATTATTAAGCGAATTACGCGTACAGAATGATCTCCGCATGCTGGAGACAGATATCATCACTATTGAAAGTGATTTACGGGGTGCCGTCATAACAGCGGACAGCAGTCACCTGCAGAACATCGATGAAGAAATGCTGCGTGTCAACAAAGAAATGGGTACAATGCGCCGGGCCTTCCCGTCTAAAAGTACGGGTAACGATCTGAATCAGCTCGAAAGGCTGGTACATGAAAAGATTGAGTTCAGCCGGATGGTTCTGGATGCCTTTCAGCAACAGGGACACATTAGAGCGCAGAATATTATCAATTCCAGAAAGGGAAAAGAGCTGCGTGACAGTATTGTGTCGGTTATCGCACGCCTTGATAGCGTGCGGCATGCGCAATTGATCCGTATAACTGATTCTACTGAGGCAACAGGGAAGAATGCCCGACTCTGGGGCATCCTTTTCACGGCCTTTGTATTGCTGGCCGTTATTCTATCTTTCTGGTATATCCTCAATCAGGGACGCCAGCAGCAACGGATCATTAGCCTGCTGAACGAGTCGGATAAGCGTAACCGCGAGGTAGCGCAAATGAAAGAACAGTTCCTGGCCAATATGAGCCATGAGATCAGAACGCCTATGAATTCCATCCTGGGCTTTACCAGCCTGCTGCGACGTACTTCCCTCGAGAACCAGCAGCGGGAATATGTTCAGAACATTCACTCGGCTGGAGAAAACCTGCTGGCCCTTGTAAATGATATCCTGGATCTTTCCAAAATTGAAGCGGGAATGATGCAGCTGGATGAAGTGCGCTTCAGTTTGCATAGCCTGATTACGTCGGTTGGAGCCATGTTCCATGAAAAGATGAAAGAAAAAGAACTGGCCTTCGACATACGCATTGATCCGGTTGTACCGGATATTCTGCAGGGAGATGCCGTGCGGCTTACCCAGATCATTGTTAATATACTCAGCAATGCCGTTAAGTTTACGGAAGAGGGGAGGATAGAAGTTGCCGTGGATCCAATTGACGTAACGGAACAGAAAGCCCGGATTAAGATGGTCATCAGCGATACCGGTATCGGCATTGCTCCGCATAAGCAAAAAGCCATTTTCGAAAGGTTTCAACAGGCAGAAGCGGAAACGACAAGAAGGTTTGGAGGAACAGGATTAGGTCTGGCCATCGTGAAACAGCTGGTAGATATGCAGCAGGGAAATATTTCGGTCTACAGCGAGTTAGGTAAGGGAACCCGTTTTGAAATAGTACTGGAATATAAACTGCCGGACCTGGAGCAGCTTTTTTCAGAGGCCATGGCAGCCGAAGCGGAGCCGGTTTCGCTTTCCAAGATTAAGGCATTAATTGCTGAGGATAATCCCATGAACCAGCATCTGGTGGCGCATCTGATGAAAAGCTGGTCTATAGAGTATACGATCGTTAATAATGGAAGGGAAGCATTGGACGAAATACAGAAGGAACACTATTCCATTATACTGATGGATATTCAGATGCCGGAAATGGATGGCTATACAGCCACCAGCATTATCCGGAATGAATTGCATCTGTCAGTGCCTATTATCGCTATGACAGCACATGCGATGCTGGGTGAAAAAGAGAAATGCCTTCAACTGGGTATGAATGACTATGTATCCAAACCCATTAAGGAAACGGTTCTGTATAACAGTATTGCCCGCCATGCACAACCACTACCGGAAAAGTCAGCTGATAAGGGCACGTTGCTGAATCTGGAATACCTTCATCAGCTTTCCGGGAATGATACGGACTTTGAAAAGGAGATTCTCGGTCAATTCCTGGTACAGACACCGGTGGAACTGGAGGAACTGGAATCGGCAATAGACCGGATCGATTTTGTGGCGATCCGAAAGATCGCGCACAGTATGAAATCAACGGTGGGTTATGTTGGCCTCGCTGAGGAACTTCATCCCTACCTGGACCGGATCGAGCGTCAGGCAGTACAGGAGAATAATAAGGATATCCGAACTGATTTCCTCTATGTCAACGAAAAAACAAAGGATGCGATCAAAGAGGTAGAGGTTTTACTGAGGAGGGAGGGGTAGCGTTTAGGCCTAGCCGATAATAAGCAGCGCGTAATATAATTTTGATTCTGATTTTGTGGGAATAAGAGCCTCCTGTAGACACAGGACGCTGTTGATTAGGACATTGCTTCCCTGCTTGTTATGGCATTGAATAGGAAGCGCTGTAAAAAGTTTATAGAAAAAAAGTGCCCCGCCAAGAATAGCAGGGCTTCACCCTTAACCATACGAAACCAAGTTCTTAAAATCTATTATAAAATCTTTCGATCTATTATCTTTCAGAAGGCGACATAAAGTTACACCATCAGTATTTCTTTGATATTTCAGTTTCGGCGAAAAGGTTTAAAATATCGGTAGATTTTCATAAAAAGCTTACTGGGCGACAATTTCAGCCCATTGTAGCAGTTGAATCCTATACCTATTATTAATAACTGCAATTTATGTCACTACGCTCGTGATGAATGCATTGTTGTATTAGGGCCAGCTATCCCATAAGCAAAAGCAACACTATTGAATCATCTAATTAGTAAAATAGTTAATCAGCTGATTAACTTCGCGTATGCGTATTGACATCCTTTCTGTTTTACCAGAACTTCTGGAAAGTCCTCTTTCTCATTCTATTATGAAGCGCGCACAGACCAAAGGCTTATTGGAAATATATACGCATAGCCTTCGCAGTTGGGCCGTGAATGAATATGGGCAGATTGATGATTATCAGTACGGAGGTGGCGCCGGAATGGTCATGATGTGTGAGCCGTTGGTAAAAGCCATAGAACATTTCAAGGGCGAACGGGACTATGATGAAGTGATCTATCTGACTCCGGATGGTACGACACTGAATCAGAAAATAGCCAACCGACTATCTTTAAAATCGAACTTGCTTCTTATATGCGGGCATTATAAGGGCATCGATGAGCGCGTCCGCGAACATTATATTACCATGGAACTATCTATTGGCGATTACGTACTGAGCGGGGGAGAACTCGCTGCTGCCGTACTGGTAGATTCGATAGGAAGATTGCTGCCGGGTGTTTTAAATGATGAAACGTCTGCGCTGACGGATTCGTTTCAGGATAATTTACTGGCACCACCGGTGTATACCCGGCCGGTTGACTTCAAGGGTTGGAAGGTACCCGATATCTTACTGAGTGGAGATCCCAAAAAAGTTGAAGAATGGCGCTACCAGCAAGCGTTGGATAGAACCCGGCAAAGAAGACCGGATCTTTTAGAAGAAGAATAGGTGAGCCGTTACATCATTCTTATGCACCAGCTTCATGTGTCGTTTCAACTTAATCAACCAGGTTATTCTTAACAGCGAAAAATACCAATCCAGCCGTATTCTTACTGCCAAACCGTTCCATTAACCGATCCTTTATGGCCTCCACGGTTCGGGCACTGATATCCATTTTCTGAGCAATCTCCTGGGCGGTGAACTCCATGCAGATATATTTCAGTACATCTCTTTCCTTATCACTCAAAGTAATTTCAGAATTGAGACTCGGGATTACCTTTTGCTTGGCGTGTGCTTTTTTGAGCAGAATACGATTTACGAAGTTATTGAGGTAGTAACCTTTTTCGTGAACATCCATGATGGCCCTGCGGATTTCCTGTGGCTCGGCATTTTTTAGCAAATAGCCATTGGCGCCATTTTCCATCATGTGCGATACGAAGCGCTCGTCCTCGTACATACTAAGAACGATGATATGAATGTTTGGGTATTGCTTCGAAACTACCTTTGTGGTCTCAATCCCATCCTTCCCCGGCATCCGCAGGTCCATAAGGATCACGTCGGGGTCTGCTAAAGGAAGGCCGTTCAATAGTTCATCTCCATTTTCTGCCTCCAGTACAAATTTGATATTTGTAAACGGCCTTAAGGATAGAATGACACCCTTTCGAAATATTTTATGATCGTCTGCTATAGCTACTTTAATGACTTCCATATCCCGGGCTAAAATTAGACATTCCCAGACAACGATGCATAAGGATCGTCCTTTGGAATTTCCATAGTGATCTTGTAATAGGTTTGCGAGGCGTCTTTTTCAAAGAAAATACTGCCCTGGGCCACTTTAAGGCGACTGCTGATATTTTTCAAGCCCAGGCCTATATTACTTTTATTCAGCTTTTCGAAATCAGCCTGAACAATACCCCGGCCATCATGGTGTATACGCAGGATGAAAACACCATTGTGCATATTCTGGGTCAGATGAATAAAACTGGAATTGCTGTGCTTCAGAATATTATTGATCAATTCCTGGATCACCCGGAAAACAATCAATTCAATCTCCGGCTTCAACCGTTCCCGGTACTCATGGAAACGGCTGCTGGCATTGATGGTACCTGAGCCGCTGATCTTCTGAAATAAGTCATTGGTCGCTGATTCCAGCCCGAAGTTTTTAAGCGTGGGTGGCATGAGACTGTGACTGATGTTACGGATGAGCTGAATCGTATCGTCCAGTATCTGACGCGCCTGGAAAATAGATTGCAGCTGCGTGGCCTTATCCTGGTTCACCAGATTCTCATTCAAATAGAGCCGGGCGGTTGCCAGAAGAGGACCGGCATCGTCATGGAGGTCTGCTGCCAGCCGCTGTCTTTCCTCTTCCTGCAAACGGATGGAGGCATTCAATAATATTTTTTGCTGCTCATGTTCCATTTGCTGCAGGCGCAACTGATAACGGATCACCTTTCTCTGGTGGAAAATGATGAAGAGGATCAAGCCAATGGTTAACACCAGCATGCCAAGTGTCCCCAGGAAGAGAACCAGGGAGATTCCGGATGGATTGGCAGCTTGTAATAAAAACATACAGGTAGTTAGTTTAAAGAGGGACGGAGTTGATTTTTGTTTGGTTTGGTGTTATTGTAGCTAGCGAATCCAATTAAGAAGAAGATATTCTTTATGATATAGAAAGCATAGGTAAGAAACCAGTAGTCGTTAAGAATGGTGCGATCAATAGTATCGGCAAAGATGTAAATAAAGAAGGAGCCACCCAGGTAGACCATGATACCGATCGCCAGCCAGAAATGGTAGCGATTATAGATAAAGGAATCGCTGAGGTCGTTCATCTGCTCGTATAGATAATAAAAGGAATACAACAGGATCAAAATTGTCTCAATACCTATTGGAACGGAGTCAATGGCTTGGCCGTACCTTTGTAAATAATTGATAATCACAACAATGGAGAAAATAATACTGAAAATAAGGATGAGTTTCCTGAATAATGAACTTTTGATGACGGTAAAATAGAAGTAAGCGAAAACAAGGTATTCGGCAATCGTAAAAAAAGCCAGTGAATAGTAACTGATGGTACTGGTTGCTGTTGTAGTGGTGTAATTGCTGAGGCTGTTCAGACAACAGTAGGCAGCGATGAGCCAGAGAATACGTTTATTTTTTACCTTTTGAGAGAAAAACAAGACCTGCACTATAATCAGAAAGTCAGACAAAAAGACAAGGTAATAAAAAAGGTCTTCTATAGTTTTGGTCATCGACCAAATATAGAAAACCTTATTAAGATTTAAAAATCAGCTTAAGCTTGCTCCCACCAGTTGATACCTTCTGTAATTGGGTCTTGTGGTTTTGCTCTGAATACTTTTTTAGTCATGACAGTAAGTTTTTGTTGTTAACAGTGTAAATTTTGGATTTACTTGAACTGTTCTCAACGGGGGCGGATTTGTTACAAATGCTGATATTTTACCAAAACTCAATCCTGACAAGCATTTGAGCGCAAAAAACACGTAAGGCTACTAGTCAAAAATACGTGTTACTACGCCACTAAATTAGTAAAAATACTATGCAATCCAGGAAAACTTACTAAATAATTTTTTTGGTAAGAATGCGAAATGACGGTAAAAACTAGAAAATGGGATACCTCTGATGATTGAGAATGCTTGATTTTCAATCTAATGGATTTTACTTAGCCTCGCATAATCAACAACTTATAGGTAAAATTAATTTTTTAGAAGTAAATGATAGCCTGTTTCTGCTACCCTCGAAACCTGCCTATACACACCTAGTAATTTTACTAGTTATTCAAAGTATTTTTACGTGAACCGCTACTTGGTAAAAGATCGTAATCTTTTTTTAACAAACTGTTGTATCGATGAAAAATGGATTAGATTTGTCGCATTCGGCCTAAAACTCAATTACTTAAAAAACCAAATCCATGACTGCCCAACAAATCAAAGTAGCCATTGCAGATGATCATAAGATTTTCCGCGATGGCATCAGGATGGCACTCAAAGACAGAGAGTACCTGAACATCCTCTGGGAAGCCGAGGATGGAAAGGACCTGATGCATAAGCTTAAGCTGAAGCAGCCGGATGTTTTACTAATGGATATCCGGATGCCTGAAATTGACGGTATCAATGCCATTGGTATATTAAGAAAGGAGTATGAGCATATCAAGATCATAGTTCTTACGATGTATGACGACCAGGAGATGATCACGAAGATGATGGAAATGGGCGCGAATGCTTATCTAACCAAGACCACGGATCCGGAAGAGATCTACCAGGCCATTCTAACCTGCATGAACGATGATTTTTATTTCAATGATCTCGTCAATAAGGCGGTTCTCCTCAAATTACAGCATAAAAAATCCGTCCGGCAATACTATCCGAATCCGGTAAAGTTCTCGGAGAAGGAGATAAGGATCTTGAAATGCATAGCGGAGGAT
>DATAHC010000471.1:0-22008 GCA_036263415.1 Flavisolibacter sp. | reverse complement strand
ATAACAATCCACACACGGGCGGTATGCGTTACGACAGTACGTATACCATCATCCCCGCAGCCGCTATTGGTCTGCAGGATGCGGACTGGCTGAGCAGCCAGTTGTCGAAAGGCAGTTTGAATGTAAGGCTAACTACGATGGCCCATTTTCTGCCCGATACCATCGGCCATAATGTGATCGCGGAACTGACCGGATCGCAATACCCGAATGAATATATTACCATTGGCGGCCACCTCGATTCCTGGGATCCCGCTGAAGGCGCGCATGACGATGGAGCCGGTGTGGTACAGACTATTGAAGTGCTGCGCGTGCTGAAAGCGCTGGGCTATAAGCCGAAGCACAGCATCCGTTTTGTATTGTTCGCCAATGAAGAGAACGGACTGCGCGGCGGTACCAAGTACGCGGAAGAAGCAAAGGCAAAAGGAGAGAAGCATATCCTGGCGCTGGAAAGCGACGAAGGCGGCTTTACGCCCAGAGGCTTCGGTATTACCGGCTCGGAAGCCAATTATCAGAAGCTGCTCAGCTGGCAACCCCTGCTGGCGCCTTATGGCGCTTCCGATATCGTTCGCGGTGGCGGCGGCTCTGATATCGGCCCGCTGGCACGTGCCCTTCAAACGCCCATAGTAGGCTACATGCCCGATCCGCAACGCTATTTTGATCTGCACCACGCACGCAACGATGTCTTCGAGAATGTGAATAAGCGCGAGCTGGAATTAGGTGCAGTGAATATTGCAGCATTGATTTACCTGGTGGATAAGTATGGGATGTGATAGTCAATAGTCAATAGTCAATAGTGAATTAAAAGGGCGGTATCACCGCCCTTTTCTAATTTGTACAGGGAAGAATTCAAATTGACTATTAGCCGTTGACCTTTTCACAGCTTGCCTATTGATTATTAATACTGTAATTTTAAGACGTGAACAAGACAATGCATAAATCGATCATTTTCGATCTCCTGTCCGGCCATAAGGAGCAGCTACTTCAATTTGGTGTTAAAGAGATTGGCTTGTTCGGATCTTTTGTAGCAGGGAAAGAAAAAGAAGAAAGTGATATTGATTTGCTCGTTGAAATAGATAAGAAAAAGAAAACATTGCGTAATTTTTTGGCATTGAACTATTACCTCGAAGAACTCATGGGCAGAAAAGTTGAATTAGTTACCAAACAATCACTCAGTAAACATATAGGTCCCCATATTCTGAAATCTGTTGAATATGTCCATTTCACAGATTGAATTTTTAAGACATATACTGGATGAATGTAATTACCTATTGCAGGAAGGAAGTAGTAATAATTTTGATGATTTCATTAAAAATGACAGACTGATCCGGGCTGTTTGCAGAAGTCTTGAAATTATTGGTGAAGCCAGTGTAAAGATTCATCCCGATATAAAAGCACGTTTTCCCCAAATACCATGGCGAGAGATGTCAGATTTGAGAAACCGGATTATTCATCAGTATTTTGGGATTGATTATGAAATAGTATGGAATATTGTAGAGACTGATATCCCTGTTTTGAAAGTCGATATAGGGTACATCCTTGACCAGTTGTAAAAATGATGGCTACTATGCCATTAGCAAAAAAATAGCAGGCCGCTTATGCAGCTCAGGCATATGCTGTTTCCATTGTGCAGCGGTTTTGGTTTTTACCATTTCTGCAGGCGCCGTAAGGTCCACGGCCACGCAGATGCGCGTTTGCGGCTGGCAGGTCCTGATCAGCGTTTCCAGTAACTGATTATTGCGATAGGGCGTTTCAATGAAAATTTGAGTACAGCTTTTCTGGCGCGATTCCGATTCCAGGCTTTTGATCTTCTGCGTACGCTGGGCGTTATCGATGGGCAGGTACCCGACAAACTGAAACTGCTGTCCGTTCAGTCCACTGGCCATCAGGGCCAGCAGGATCGAGTTCGGCCCAACAAGAGGCTTTACCGGAACCTGCAGCTCCTGTGCTATGGCAACCAGCTGCTGTCCAGGGTCGGCCACGCCGGGGCACCCTGCTTCGCTGATGATACCAATAGCCTTTCCTTCCTTTACTTTTTTCCGGAAGGAGACCGTCACCGGTTCGGTTACCTCTTTCATCACACACCATTCATAGTCGTCGATCACCATCTCTTTCCAGAGGAGCTTCATAAAGCGGCGGGCCGTTCTTTCATTTTCTACGAAAAAGACCTGGCATTGCTTTACGATATCGGTTATATAGGCAGGCAGACAGCCGGTCTCATTTTCCGCAAGTACCGTAGGAATGAGGTAGATCGTTGCAGCCATTATTGATTTTTAATTCGGTGCAAACTTAAGGTAGCGGCAATTACCGCGTAAGCCGGGGCCAGCACCCAGCCAATGAACACCACCCCATGCATGAGGTAGAACATCAGCCCATTGCCGATGGCCAGTCCCTTATGACGGCCAATGAACTCGATACTTTGTCCGGGAGCCATTTTGTTGCGCTCACAGCTGTAATCCATCATGGAAAAGCCATAATAATAACATTCCACAAATAAGGCGATCAGCGGTGAGATCCATCCGAACAGGGGTATGAGCGAAAGGAAGAGCAACGAAATGGCATAGACCGTTTGCCAGACGGAATTGCGCAGGGCCAGCTTAATGCCCCGCACGGCATCCTTCAGGAGCTGGGAGGTGCTGAAGGGAAAGTCCCGGCCTTCGATAATGCTGGATGTCTTTTCACTGAGATAGGAAAAAACGGGTGAGCCGATAATAAGAAAGAGGTATTTGAAAAGCGAAAAGTAAAAGAACACCATGACCAGCCGCAGCATGATGCTGATCATCAGGAACAGGAAGCTGAGGAATTCATTCCGTTCCTGCTGCAGCCAGTTCACCAATCCGGTCTTATCTGTTATCCAGCCCACCACATTGCCGGAGGACTGCCAGAAAAAATAAATGCCTACGGCAAAAAGAATGGTATAAATAATGCCGGGTATCAGTATCCATTTCCATAACCGGTGCTGCCGGATGAAATTATGCGCGTCATAATAGGATTGGATGGCTATGATGATTTCTTTGAGCAAATGGTAAATTTGGTTCGTAAATATATTGTTTTAAACCCACTATCAACTGAGGCCACTTATGCAAAAGCTCCCCTTGTCTTTTTACCTGCGCAGTGATGTGGTAAAGATCGCCCGTGAATTGCTGGGAAAAGTGCTGGTTACCCAATTCGAAGGGGAGCGCACCTCCGGGCGCATTGTGGAAACGGAAGCTTACGCCGGGGAACTGGACCGGGCCTCTCATGCCTCCAAAGGCCGCACGGCGCGCACGGATGTGCTATTTAAGGCCGGCGGAACTGCGTATGTCTATCTCTGTTATGGCATTCACCAGATGTTCAATATCGTAACCAATGTGGACGGCGTTCCGCATGCCATCCTGATACGGGCAGTGGATCCTATGGAGGGGGTGGAACTGATGATGGCGCGCCGGAATAAAAAGAAGTTCGATGAAACCCTCACCCGCGGTCCGGGCAGCGTAGGGCAGGCTTTCGGCTTCCATACCTCGCAAAGTGGTTTATCCCTCCAGGGTGATGAGCTGTACATAGCCGATGATGGTTTTAAGCTGCCGAAGTCAGACATTATCGCTTCTCCTCGTATTGGCGTGGACTATGCCGGTGAGCATGCTGCTTGGGACTATCGCTTTTATGTGAAGGGAAACCGGTTTGTGAGCGGGAAGGGGAAACGTGAAAGATGATGGTTTTGTAAGCCTCTTTACATATAGGACAAATATGTGATCCTACTTTTGGAGGCTAATTGAAAAACTTGAGCCAGGCGATAAATTTGACATCAGGAAAAGGAGACCCAAAAATAAACGGGCTGATCAGAATCATTTTCTGGTCCGTTATATTCATTACGATAGGATTCAACCTATGTCAGACTCTTTTTGAAATCCGCGCCTTTTGGATCGATGAACAATCAGTACTAGATAACCTCAAATTCAAAGAAGGAAAGGAATTATTCGGAACACTGGATCATTTGCAACAGTTCCCACGGGTTTATCTTTATATCATCCGCAGTTTTGCCGCTCATTTCCATTTCAGTTATACCAGCCTGCGGTTTATTCCGTTCCTGGTGCAAACCGCTGCGATTTTATTACTGGTAAGGGTCAGCAGGCTTATTTATACGAATGATGCTTCCAGGCAGTTTCTGCTGGTTCTGTTATTCGTTTCATTCCATGTAACCCTGCACTATTATGTTCAGGTCAAGCAGTATGGAATGGAATTACTGGGGTCGGTTGTTGCCTTATGGCAGTTTCATCAGGTTTATAGATGGAGCGGGCGATTTCGCTATCCAGTTTTTTTTCTTTTAGCTCTAAGCTTTTTTGTATTTCCATTTTTCAGTTATACCTATCCTATGGCTGTAGCGCCCGTGTGCCTTCTTTTGATAATTAGTCTTTTCAGCAACTCGAAAAATGGGAACGTATTGTCATTACTTACCCTTCTGTTTTGTTTGGGAATCGGGATAGTGCTTGCGTACTGGCTGGATATCCGGCATGTTTTAGCTGATAAGGGAATGGATAATTACTGGGAGTACAGCAAGGTCAATTATCAATCTTTGCCAGGGTTTCTGAACTCTTTGAAATTTGCAGGTATAGCCTTTACGCTATTGGGGCATGGTTTATTTTTTGAAATATTATATACCGGCCTGGTCGTATATGGAATTGTTTACGGATTAAAGAACTATTGCCGCAATAAATATGGCTCAACCTTTTCCCTATTTCGGGATGAATCTTTTTATAAAGTTCAATATGCAATACTGGTATTAGCCATGGCTTTTGTGATGTTTTTAGCCGGATTTCTGCCAATGGGTGAATCCAGGTTGAATGCTTTTCTGGCGCTTCCACTGGCAGTTCTGCTAATAACAGGCACAGAATTCCTGAAGCATAGCAGAAGTCGATATGTAAATGGAATGGGGAAATGGCTTACCTACATTATCATTATGAGTTTAGCCGGAAATATACTTTTTTCAGATTGGACAATATATCAGGAACGATTCCAGGATGGCGCATATGACTTAAAGATTTATCGATCCCTGCAATCCGGCATTGATTCAGCATATAAACTGCATGCTCCCATCATAGCATTACCTGGAATTGCAACCAGTGATTTTGAAAAAACAATAAAAGATGCCTCCTATATACTAAAAGCACATCCTGCTTATCAAGTATCTAAACCGATACCCGTTTACCCGGCGCTGACGTTAGAAGAAGCGTATTCCCTGCTACAGAACCTTCAATTAAGAAAAGCTGTAATCCTTGATGGTAAGCAGGTTGTTGTAAAATCATTATAAAGCATTCTATGCATAAGGGTTCAGAAATTATATGAAAAGTTTATCTATCATTATTCCCGCATTCAATGAAGCAAAGTCCATTAATAAATTACTTGAAAAAGTTATTACGGTGGAATTAATCAATAATATCAGTAAGGAGATTATCATTGTGGATGATCATTCTACAGATGAAACGGAAATAGTAATACAGCCTTACCTTAAAAAACATGATTTCATCCGTTATGTAAGACATAGTAAAAATCTTGGAAAGGGGGCTGCTATACATACGGGTATAAAATGTTCTGAATCTGATTTAATCATTATTCAGGATGCAGATCTGGAGTATGATCCAGCAGAATATAATCTACTACTAAAGCCTATCGTTGAATACAAAGCGGATGTGGTATATGGTAGCCGTTTTATGGGGGGTAACCCTCACAGGGTTATGTTTTTCTGGCATTCTATCGGGAATCGCTTTCTGACGTTCCTTTCCAATATGTTTACCAATCTGAACCTGACGGATATGGAAACAGGATTCAAAATGTTCAGATCGGATATTCTTAAAAATGTTGTTTTAAAGGAACAGAGATTTGGGTTTGAACCGGAGGTTACGGCAAAAGTGTCTAGACTGCCCGACATCAAAATCTTTGAAGTGGGAATTTCTTATTCCGGACGCACGTATAAGGAAGGAAAGAAGATCAATTGGAAAGACGGAATGAGGGCGGTTTTCTGCATTCTTAAATATAATGTGTAATCACGTAACAACTAAAAATCCCGCCATAAGGCGGGATTTTAAAGATTTGAAGGTCTTGGGCGGAATTAGCCTTCAGAACCTGCACCAGGAGCCGGTCTTCTGTCGCGGCGCTGGTAAGCGGGGTTCCTTCTGCTTCTTCTTTCACGTTGAGCTTCTTCCTGACGCTTTCTCATCTGAGCTTCATGCTCAGAATGCCACGACTGGAATTTCTCCATCGCTGTTGCCTCATCAAACAAGCCCAGTTGAACACCACGAAGTAAATGCTTCAGGTACAACACGCCTTTGTAAGATAAGATCTTACGAACGGTATCAGTGGGCTGGGCACCTTTGTGCAGCCATTCCAATGACTTCTGACGATCCAGCTGCACGGTGGCAGGTGTGGTCAAAGGATTGTACGTACCTAATTTCTGAATGAATTTACCATCGCGGGGAGCTCTTGCATCAGCAACGACAATGAAGTAGAAGGGTCTTTTCTTAGACCCGTGTCTTTGTAAACGGATTTTAACTGGCATCTTAAATAGAAATTTAAATGCGGTGAAACAATAATGATTAAGCCGCAAATCTAACGTATCGATTGGAAAAACCCAATAAAGGAATTATAAAAATTGCCCGGTATATGACAATTTCCGGTTGAAAGGCTAAAGGAACGGACGAACCGCTTACCGTCTCAGGCCCGGCATCATTCTTCCCATTGGCATTTTATTCATGGTCTTCATCATGTCGCGCATCTGGTCAAACTGCTTCATGAAGGCATTTACCTCGGCAATATCCTTTCCGCTGCCCTTGGCGATCCGTTTTTTCCGGCTGCCGTCGATACTGTCGGGATTGGCCCGCTCGTAGGGGGTCATGGAGTTGATGATGGCCTCGATGCCCTTGAAGGCGTCGTCGCTGATGTCGATATCCTTTATAGCCTTGCCTACACCGGGTATCATGGCCATGAGGTCTTTGATATTACCCATTTTCTTGATCTGCTCCAGCTGCTGCTTGAAATCGGCAAAGTCGAACTGGTTCTTGCGGATCTTCTTTTCCAGCTTACGCGCCTGCTCCTCATCGAATTGTGCCTGCGCCTTTTCTACGAGGGTCGTGATATCACCCATTCCCAGGATCCGCTGGGCCATACGATCGGGGTAAAACACATCCAGAGTATCCAGCTTCTCACCGCTGCTGATGAACTTGATGGGCTTGTTAACGGTGTATTTGATAGAAAGGGCGGCACCGCCACGGGTATCGCCATCCAGCTTGGTCAACACCACACCGGAGAAATCCAGGCGGTCGTTGAAGGCCTTGGCCGTGTTCACGGCGTCCTGGCCGGTCATGCTGTCCACCACGAACAGGATCTCCTGCGGATTCACGGCAGCCTTGATATTGGCCACCTCGGTCATCATAGCTTCGTCAATGGCCAGCCGGCCGGCCGTATCGATGATTACCACATTCTTATTCTTGCTGCGGGCTTCCCGTATGGCATTCTGGGCAATCTCCACCGGGTTCTTATTCTCCAGTTCAATATGCACATCCACCCCGATCTGCTCGCCGAGTACGCGCAGCTGCTCCATGGCCGCCGGACGATATACGTCGGCCGCCACCAGTATGGGGGACAGCTTTCGTTGCTTCTTCAGAAAATTGGCCAGCTTGCCGCTGAAGGTGGTTTTACCACTTCCCTGCAAACCGGCAATGAGGATCACGGCCGGAGCGCCCTTGGCATTGAAATCAGCTGCTTCATCGCCCATCAGGTGTACCAGCTCATCCTTCACGATCTTTACCATCAGCTGGCTCGGACTGATCGCAGTGATCACCTTTTCACCAAGGGCCTTGTCCTTTACCGTATCGGTAAACTCTTTGGCAATCTTGTAATTCACATCCGCATCCACCAGGGCCCGGCGGATCTCTTTCACGGTGGCGGCTATATTCAGATCGGTTATGCGTCCTTCGCCTTTTAAATTCTTGAACGCACCTTCCAGCCGGTCTTGTAATGATTCGAACATATCTCAGGTTCTTTTGGGGTTATCACGTCCCTGCCGGCGACAAGCGCGGGGACAGGGATAAAAAAAGAGTGAACAAATTAATGTTCACTCTAAAATACGTTGCGCAAAGATAACAAGGATGAAGGATGGAAAGTGCTTATGCGCCTAAATAACTACGTAATAAATTGGATTTCTGCTGCGACCTCAGCTTGGTGATGGCCTTGTCTTTGATCTGGCGTACACGTTCGCGGGTGAGGTTGAAGCGTTCTCCGATATCTTCCAGGCTCAGGGGATGGTCTACGCCGATTCCGAAGAAAAAGCAGATCACATCTTTCTGGCGCTCGGTAAGGGTCTGCAGGGAACGGTCGATCTCCGTTTTCAGCGACTGGCGGTGATCCAGCTCAGCATCCGTTCTTTCTGCATTGGTATTCTCCAATACATCGAGGAGGGTGCTTTCTTCGCCTTCCGACAGCGGGGTGTCCACGCTGATATGGCGGGCATTGATACCCAGAGAGGAGGTCACCTCTTCCAGCTCCATGTTCAGCACTTCCGCCAGTTCCTCGGCAGAAGGTTCTCTTTCGAACTCCTGCTCCAGCTGCGAAAACGCTTTCTGAATCCGGTTGGTCAGTCCTACCTTGTTCAGCGGCAGGCGCACGATACGGGCCTGTTCGGCTAAAGCCTGCAGGATCGACTGGCGGATCCACCATACGGCGTAGGAAATGAATTTGAAACCCTTGGTCTCATCAAATCGCTGGGCGGCTTTGATCAGTCCGAGATTTCCTTCATTAATAAGATCGGGAAGCGAGAGACCCTGGTTCTGGTACTGTTTGGCTACAGATACAACGAAACGCAGGTTGGCTTTCGTGAGGCGGTCCAGTGCCCTTTGGTCGCCCTGTTTGATCAGGCGTGCGAGGCGGACTTCTTCTTCGGGTGTGATCAGCTCTACTTTGCCGATCTCCTGAAGGTACTTTTCGAGGCTTTGAGACTCACGATTGGTAATAGATTTCGTGATCTTCAATTGACGCATGCTCATAGGATTGGTTTTAAGATGGTTATTTTCAAGATTGAATTTGGTTATAGTCAGTTTTGGTTATATCCCAAAATATCCATCACGTATCTGGTTCTCCATCAGCCCCGTGGCTAATTGTTAATCCAAATTAACAAAAAGCGACATATGAAAAAATATTTTTTTCCGTGTATTCGACAAAAGCGGCAATATTGAAGGTGAACAGGGGGGTCTAAAGCGGAAAAAAATTTTGATAGATGGATTATTTTTCTATTATTGCAGCCCCTGACAAGCCTTAATGGACTACGATGAGCAAAAAACAACTTTACACTTTAGAATATCCGGTTAGATGTTCCCCGACGATTCTCTATGATTTCCTTTCCACCTCTTCAGGTTTGCAGGAATGGTTTGCCGATAAGGTTGACGATCAGGATGGTATTTTCAGCTTTTCCTGGAACGGTTCGGAAGAAACAGCGGAAGTGATGGACAGCGAGGAAGAAAAATTCATCCGCTTTCACTGGTCGCATGCCCCTAAAGAAGAATATTTCGAATTCAGCATAGAAAAATCGGAGGTCACCAATCAGACCATCCTGGTGATCAAGGATTTCGCCGAGAAAAAAGAGATCAAGGACCAGAGCATGCTCTGGGACCACCAGGTGAAAGACCTGTTTCACCGCTTAGGGAATTAAGTCCAGCAAAAGATTCCAGCTTTCAACAAGACGATTTGCTGCCAGGTTCCATTCCTCCAGGGGCCAACGGGCAGCAATTTTTATATGGACCTGTTCCTCCAGTACGGTGTGAAAAGCTCCTTCAGACAACCCGCCGATCTTCCGGTAATTTCCTTCTTCAAAATGATGCTGCCAGGGATCGGCATGGCAGCCCACATAATAATCGGCAGCGGCTAAGTTGGTATAGGCTGCGGCGATAGGAGCCAGGGATCGGTCTTTCCATGAGCCGGATACCTGAAGGGTACTGCTGAAGAAGTTTCCCCACCAGAAAAAGCTGCGGATAAAAAACAGGTCGGTCCCTTCCGAAAGACGGGGATAATCGAGCACCACGTAGGGTAGACCCAGGTAGTTCTCTCCTTTGCTGATCTTCGGTTGTTTCCGCAACGCTGCCTGAATGGGCGAGGGCTGATACACGGCCTCCTGCACTTCCTGCAGCAGCGCAGTGGCTTTCCGTATAATGTTATTTTTTGTTAAGATAACGGACGCATCGGTTACCAGGTCCATCTCCGACGGTGAAAGCCTTATTTTTGACCCTTCCATTCGTAAATGTAGTATTAAAAGCAGCGAGCCGCCGTGATTAAAAAACTGGATAAACTGATCATCAAGGCCTTTGTAGGGCCCTTTGTGGCGACCTTCTTTATTACCGTGCTGGTGCTGGTGATGCAGTTCTTCTGGCTGTATATCGATGATTTTGTGGGTAAGGGGCTCAGCACAGGGATCATTCTCGAGTTCATCTGGTACCAGAGTGCCGTGCTGGTACCGCTGGCGCTGCCATTGGCCGTTTTACTCTCCTCTTTAATGACTTTCGGCAACCTGGGTGAAAGCTATGAGCTGATCGCCATCAAATCCGCCGGTATTTCCCTGCTCCGCTTTATGAGGCCTCTGTTCTTCGTCACGCTTTTTATCTGCGGGGTGGCCTTTCTCTTTTCCAATTACATCATACCGGTGGCCAACCTGAAATCGCGTACCCTGCTGGCCGATATCGTGTACGCCAAACCCTCCTTCGACCTGAAGGAAGGGGTGTTCTATGACAAGATCAACGGCTTTTCCATCAAGATCGGCAAGAAGGAAAAGAACGACAGCGTGATCCGGAACATTATTATATATGAACAGAGCAATGGGGTACAGGATAATTTCATTATTGCAACGGACGGCGTGATGCGGGTATCGGAGAATAAGCGCTATATGGATTTTATCCTCAAGAACGGCTGGCGCTATGAGGAGCGGGGCAAGCCGACAGGCGGCGGCACGGATTATATCCGCCTCAACTTTAAGGAATACAAAAGGCAGTTCGACCTGGGCTCGTTCGGGCTCAATAAAAGGACATCCGATACGGTCAATAAAGGAAATGCAAAGATGCTGAGCATGCGTCAGCTGGAGCAGGCTATCGATTCACTGGAAAGGGTCAAGGCTAATTTTGCAACCCGCATCCGCTCGGATGTTTTCAATGCCACGGTGTTCCGATCCTACATGGACAGCAGCTGGCAGGGCCGCAAGCTGCCCGATATCAGCCGCATCGATACTGCCGTTAACGATAGCATCCGTACGATATTGAAGAACAGCATCAACGGCAAGATCAGCTCCCTCAAGGTAAATAACGAGATCGCGCTTTCACAGTTCGAACAACAGGAGTATAACCTGCGGCAGCACCAGATCGAATGGCACCGGAAGATCTCTTTATCGGCTGCCTGCCTGGTCCTGTTCCTCATCGGTGCCCCCCTGGGCTCCATCATCCGAAAAGGTGGCCTGGGAAGTCCGTTGGTATTCGCCATCATCTTCTTCATGCTGTTTTATTTCAGCAGCACCACGGGTGAAAAGTTTTCAAAGGAAGGTACGCTGCCACCCCAGATCGGCATGTGGCTCTCCACGTTCTTCCTGGTCCCCATCGGTCTTTTCCTGACCTATAAGGCCATGAAGGATTCCAAGATCTTTAATAAAGATGTATATACGAGGCTCATTGCGCGCTTCAAATCGAAAAGGAAGGGTTCATCAGCCGTATAAGTTGCTTAATTTCATAAAAATTTTCCCATGGCACCCTTACACTCCCGCCGAATGTTTCTGCTCAATACCGGTAAGGCCGGCTTAAGCATCTATGCCGGTTCCACCCTGCTCTCCGCCTGCTCTACAGCAGCGAAAGCGCAGCACAGCAGTTATGTCACCGGTTTTCAGCAGCAACCGTTGCCCTATAGTTATAATGCGCTGACCGAAGCGATCGATGGCACCACCATGGAGATACATTATACCAAACATGCCGCTGCCTATTCAGCCAACCTGCAGGATGCGGCGAAAGCGGAAGGCGTAGCTGCCACACAACCCCTGGAAGAAGTACTGCGAAAGATCTCGAAATATTCCACCAAGCTGCGCAACAACGGCGGTGGTCATTTCAACCATGAGTTATTCTGGAAGAGCATGGCTCCCAACGGAGGAAATCAACCTTCCGGCAAACTGGCAACGGCGATCGATCAGAGCTTCGGCTCTTTCGAAGCATTTAAAACCCAGTTTACCGATGCCGGCAAGAACCGGTTCGGCAGCGGCTGGGCCTGGCTGTATAGTGATGGTGACAAAAAATTAAAGATCGGCTCTACCCCCAACCAGGATAACCCGCTGATGGATGTGGCAGAGATCAAGGGCTTCCCACTCCTGGGGCTGGATGTGTGGGAACACGCTTATTACCTGAGGTATCAGAATAAAAGACCGGATTACATCAACAACTGGTGGAAGGTGGTGAATTGGAATTATGTGCAGGACCGTTACCTGTCGATCCTGTAATTTGCGTCAAACTTGCTCTCATTGGATGCCCAATTGTTAAAGGATAAAAACAGCAACCTGAGGCTGCAGCGTTATATCGCTATGGCTTCCTCCGTTTTGCTGGTGGCGAAGTT
This sequence comes from Flavisolibacter sp., assembly GCA_036263415.1. GTDB lineage: Bacteria > Bacteroidota > Bacteroidia > Chitinophagales > Chitinophagaceae > Flavisolibacter. Next base: position 9,414 of record DATAHC010000471.1, on the reverse strand, counting down.
TGCGGCCTATTATGTAACGCATTCGGTAGCGGTTCTGACCGATGCGCTCGAAAGTATCGTGAACGTGGTGGCAGGTTTCATTGGCCTCTATAGTCTCTATGTAGCTGCCAAGCCACGCGATATGGACCATCCTTACGGTCATGGAAAGGCGGAATTCGTTTCTGCCGCCGTAGAGGGAACCCTCGTACTTTCTGCCGGGGTGCTGATCATTTATAATGCGGTCCGGAATTTTATAGACCCCGTGGCCATTCAGCAGCTGGACCTGGGTATTTACCTGGTAGCAGCTACGGCGGTCGTCAATTATCTCCTGGGTTTCTTCGCACTCCGGAAAGGCAAAAAGAATGGCTCCCTGGCCCTGATCGCCAGCGGGCGCCACCTGCAAACCGATACCTATTCAACACTCGGTATCATTGCCGGGCTGCTCCTGATCCATTTTACCGGCTACCTGTGGATCGACAGCGCCGTGGCGGTTGTTTTCGGAACCTTCATCATTTATACCGGCTATACCATTGTGCGCACCTCCCTGGCAGGGATCATGGATGAAGCGGATATGAAGCTGCTGGAAAAGATGGTGGCGGTACTGGAAAGCAATCGTGCCGATAACTGGGTGGACCTGCACAACCTGCGGGTGATCAAATACGGGAACGTGCTGCACCTCGATTGCCATCTTACCGTTCCCTGGTACCTGAACGTGCATCAGGCGCATGCCGAAATTGATGTGCTGGCTAAGATCATCCGCAGTAACTTTGGGGAGTCGCTCGAGCTCTTTGTGCACAACGACGGCTGCCTGTATTTTCAGTGCCATATCTGTAAGAAAAAGGATTGCCCGGTGCGCCAGCACAGTTTCAAGAAAACCGTGGAATGGACGCTGGACAATGCGCTGCAGAATGAAAAGCACAGCCTGAAAGACATCGAAGAACAAACAACTTGACATGAAGACAACCACCATCTGGAAATCCGGACATGCTTTCGACAGCTATCAGAACAACGCTAAAATAGAGCTGGACTCGGGAAAGGGTTTCGGTCCCAAGGCCTTGTTGCTGACCGGTCTTGCCGGCTGCAGCGGCATCGACGTGGTAGACATCCTGGAGAAAATGCGGGTGCCTTTTTCAGGCCTGGAGATCGATGTGGAAGCGGAGCAGACAACGGAAAACCCAAAAGTTTTCAGGGACATTCATATCAATTATAAAATAGCAACGGCTGAAGAGAACCGTGATAAGGTGCAGAAGGCGATCGACCTGTCGCTCGACAAATACTGCGGTGTAGCGGCCATGCTGAAGCTCAATTCCAAACTCTTATATCAGATCACCATCCTGGAGGAGGCCTTATAGAATGCTGTCGCGCAAAGCTCAATATGCATTCCGGGCTCTTACCCATCTTGTGGATAAGTATGAAGAGGGGCCGATACTGATCTCGGAGATCGCCAAAAAGAAACGCATTCCCCTTAAGTTCCTGGAGAACATCCTGCTGCAGCTAAAAAAGGCAGGGATACTGGATAGCAAAAAGGGGAAGGGGGGTGGTTATTTTATCAAGGCCGATCCCTGCAAAACATCGGTCGCTGCCGTTATACGGATCGTGGATGGACCCATTGCCATGCTGCCCTGCGTTAGCCTCAATTTTTACCAGCGCTGTAAGAACTGCGATGAAAAGAACTGCGGCCTTCATGATATGATGGCGGGTGTTCGCGATGCCACGCTGAATGTACTGGAAAAGAAAAGCCTGTACGACCTGAAGAGCGGCACGGAGAAATTGGTGCGGCGCAGATAAGTACGATCTTTTATTTTTGCCGGGAATCCCATTTACGTAACCACTAAAATCAATTCTCATGAGTCTTCGTCTGGGCGATACTGCTCCTGATTTCACAGCTACTACTACCAATGGCACGCTTAATTTTTACGAGTACCTCGGCAACAGCTGGGGCGTACTGTTCTCGCATCCGGCGGATTATACGCCGGTCTGTACCACGGAACTGGGCCTTACGGCCAAGCTCAAAGAGGAGTTTGCCAAACGGAATGTAAAAGTGCTGGCCGTAAGTGTCGACCCTATCGATAAGCATGAAGGCTGGGTGAAGGATATCAATGAAACCCAGAATTGCACGGTGGACTTCCCGATCATCGCAGATGCCGACAGAACCGTGGCCACTTTATATGATATGATCCATCCCAATGCGTCTGCTACGGCTACCGTGCGTTCCCTGTTCATCATCGGTCCGGATAAAACCATTAAGCTGATGATCACCTATCCGGCTTCTACCGGACGCAATTTCAATGAAGTACTGCGCGTGATCGATTCGCTGCAGCTGACAGCAAAGCATAGTGTGGCTACTCCGGGAAACTGGCAGGATGGTGAAGACGTGATCGTAGTGCCGGCCATTTCTACGGAAGATGCCATCAAAAAATTCCCCAAGGGAGTGAAGATCGTAAAACCCTATCTCCGCTATACCCCCATGCCCGATGCGGAAGACAGTAAATAATCTCAGCGCAATAAATAAAAGGGGAAAGGCTTTCGTCAGAAAGCCTTTCCCCTTTTATAGACTATAGACTATTGACTTTTCACGTTTGACCTTTCACGCCTTTCACGCCTTTCACGCCTTTCACTTTTCACGTTTGACGTTTGACGCCTTCCCCAGCTGTTGCAAAATCGCCTTCAGGTCTTTCGGCAGGGGCGCTTCATAATGAAAGAGAGATCCGTCGGTGCCTTTGAACGTCAATTGGGCAGCATGGAGGGCCAGGCGGCTCAGCAGCGGACGTTCGGCTTCTTCCGATTGAGAAAGATTGTACCGGGGCTTTAACTGGGAAATGAAGATCGGCTTCCCGTCACCATAGAGTTCATCACACGCTATGGGGTGTCCGATATGCTTCATATGTACCCGTATCTGATGCGTTCGTCCTGTGAGGATATGAAACTGCATCCAGGAAAAGAAGCGATAGCTTTCGAGCACTTCATACTCGGTTATGCTTTCTTTCCCTTTTTTATAAACGGTCATCACCCCCTTTTTTACCGGGTGTTCCGAAATGGGCTCGTTGATAGTACCCGATTTCGAAACCGGGACGCCCAGAACCAGGCCGTTATAGATCTTGGTAGTTTCGCGGCCTTCAAACTGTTGCGACAGGTGCTTGTGCATCGCTTCATTCTTCGCGAACACCACCAGTCCGCTGGTATCCCGGTCCAGCCGGTGCACCGTGAAGATGCCGCCATACTTATCCTTCAGCAATTGCTTTACGGAGATATCCTTTCCAAAGCGGTCCGGAATGCTCAGAAGGCCCGAGGGCTTATTGATCACTACAAAATCATCGTTCTCAAACAAAATGCTGTCTTCGATCTTTAGCGCCATGGGTCTCCAGCTTTATCGTTTGTTATTTACCCTTTTTGAAATATTTGAGATCGCGCACTTCCTTTTCCGTGAGGAAGCGCCATTTGCCGCGGTTCACGTTTTTCTTGGTGAGACCGGCAAAGGTCACCCGGTCCAGACCGCGCACATCATAGCCCAGGTGCTCGAAAATGCGACGCACAATGCGGTTGCGGCCACTGTGGATCTCTACCCCGATCTGTGTTTTATCAGCATTATCGGTATAGGCCAGCAGGTCTACATTCGCTATGCCGTCTTCCAGCTTTACGCCTTTGAGTATTTCGTCGAAGTCTTTTTTGGTAAGGGGTTTATCCAGCGTAACGGCATAAACTTTCTTGATCTCATTGCTGGGATGGGTCAGTTTTTGTGAGAGATCGCCGTCATTGGTCAGCAGCAATACGCCGGAGGTGTTCCGATCCAGGCGGCCCACCGGGTAAATGCGTTCGGTAGTGGCATTCTGAAGCAGGTCCAGAACTGTTTTACGCTGCTGCGGGTCTTCCGTGGTGGTGATATAATCTTTGGGCTTATTCAGTAAGATATAGACCAGGTTCTTCACCGGCTGTATCTTTTTGCCATTCACGATCACCACATCATTGGGACTAACCTTAAAACCCGGTTCGGCCACTATGGTATTATTCACTTTTACCTTTCCGGATTTGATAATATCAACGGCATCGCGACGGCTGCAAACGCCACCGTGAGCGATATATTTATTCAGGGGCATAGCATCGTTCTTGATCACCCGCTCTATGGTTGGCTTGGTGATACCGATCGTTGCCCGTTTCTTTTGCTGGATCTTTTCATTCAACTCCTTCTTCCACTTACGCTTTTCCTGCCGGAGCGCTTCCTTTTTGGCGCCTCCTTTCTTTTCAGGGGAGATGAATTTCTCAAATCCGGATTTCTTCTTCATGCTGCAAAAATAGAAAAGACCACGCGGAGCGTGGCCTTTTGTTTTCATCAGGTAGGGATGGATGTATTATTTGGAGGTACGGTTGCCTCTTTCCTTTCTCAGGGATTGCATTTTTTCAAGCTGCTCTTTGGTCAGAATGCTTTTGAACTTATTCTGCTGAGACTTCATCAGCTCTTTCATTTTTGCTTTCTTCTGGTCTGCTGCCAGGGATGGATCGTTGCGAAGGCTTTCAAACTGACCTTTATAGGAAGCTCTTACCTTATCCATACGCTCCTGCTGGTCGGGGGTAAGGCCCAGCTCTTTCTGAAAATCAGCGCCTCTTTTGCCAAACTGGCCCTTTCCGGCACGGTCACCCTTGCGACCCTCTTTCTTCCAGTCTTTCTTATGGGCTTTTCTATCAGCTTTCGCTTTTTCAAACTGTGCTTTCTGGTCGGCTGTCAGGATGGACTGGTACTGTGTTTTATAACTTTCATGCAGTTCCTTTCTTTTCGTCTTTTGCTGATCGGCCGTTAAAGCGGTATTCGCTTTGAGGGCTTCCATTTCTTTCTTTTGCTGTTCGTGCAAAGCCTTGAAACGGGATTGCTGATCGGCTGTAAGGTTCAGCTGGCTCATCATTTTTCCATGCTGTCCTTTATGTTCTTTTGCTTTTTCGGTGGTTTGCGCTGAAGCAGCACCTGCCAGCAGCATGAAGGCCATAATTCCGGTGAATATCTTTTTCATAGATTTTTTGTCGTTTTTTAAAGTGACATACATGAGAAGGAAAAAGAAGGCCGTAGTTTAAAGCAGCAGGGGTTAATTAAGGTTAAAGACGATTCCTTACTGTGTTGATGAGTTGTTGGAACGTATGATTTCCAGGCGGCATCAGGGCAAAGAAGCCATCCCATCTGAAGGGATACTTCTTAAAAAGACGGTCTCTGCCGGTTTTTGCGATCGGCATAGCCGGACTGTCGCTTCAACTCTGTCAGTTCCTGCTTTTTGGACAGGAAATAAGCGGTGATACCAGGATTTTCCGCTTCAACTGAGATCGAAGCATAGCGCGTTATGGCTTCCTCGTTCCGTTCGATCCAGTTATCAGTCTGGGCATAATCCTTACGCAGCATATATTTTTTGATCCGGTCCCTGTTATATTCTACCACTTTACAATGTGCAGTAACATAATATTGGTGACCGGTGCGTTGGTAACCTGTTCAGAGCTCACCAGGGCTGTAGAACGCTGCGTATGATCGTATTGAATTTCATAAGAAGCGATCTTTCCGTCTGATTGAGCATTAACACGAACCACTTTCCCCCAACAGATTCCGTCTGCTATTTCTTTTTCATCCACCCGCACCCGGTCGCCTACCTGGAAAATAGGTGCATACGCCCGGTTTTCGGTTCTGCTACCTGTTACGATTTCTTTTAACGTGTTCCTGCTCTTTCCCTGTTGAGCATGTAAGGGAACCAAATAAATGTAGAGAAAAAATAAAATCATCAGAAAATGGAAACGGCCTTTCATAAATCATTTTTAAACGTACACGTCACAAAATGAAAAAGAATACAGGATGCACTTGTCGGCTCCTATATATTATCCAAATATTTGCCGGCAGAAAAAAGCGGTTCTGTAAAATGCCTGACTTATCAAAAGCGGAAAAGACAGTTTATTGCCGGCAAAAACGAACTATGAAGATTACGAAACGATGGTTGATGCTTGGCCTGGTCATGAGCATCCAGACTATAACCTTTGCTCAGACATCAGGCGAAGTGGAAAAAAAGGCGGCTGACCTTCTTTATTTCGCAGAAGATTTATTGGATATACAGGCGAAACAGTTGCTGGATACGTCCACTACCTTTCTAAATTCACTTAACAGTAAAACAAATTACCTCGATGGCTATAGAAGTGAAATGGAGGATAAACTTGAGTTGGCCGAATTTGTTCTTTCCAATTTATCAAAGATCAAAAAACCCGTGAAAAGCAGGGAATCTTTTGGTGTAGAATTTTATTTCGATACTACAGAGATCAGAAAGAAAGCGGAGTTTGTCATCTTTTGTGGCACCATAACGGTAGGCCATAATCAAATCAACACTGCTCTTATACAACTCAATGGAGAAGGCATCCATTTCAATGAAATGAAAGCCAATGAAAAAAACGAATACAGAACCGGTTTTGCAGTGGGGCTCAGCAAAGATGCGAAAGACCTTATGGACCTGGTGGACAAATATGAAAAGCGACCTTACGGGGGCTTGATAGAAATCAAAAATGAGGATCGCTACTATACACTGCCGGAGATAAGGAAATATGCTTCCATCATAAAGGATTCTGCCGACAGTCATGCCGAAGCCACCCGGAAAGCCTATGAAGCTTTGATCAAGGAATATCAGGACGCGCTGGGGAAGACCGATAAGCTTTCTGTCTGGCAGAACTATATTGGAAAGCGGTGTTGCTGGAGTGTGGGTGGTGGAACCATTTGTTCTGCAAAGGAATTGGCTTCTCATGATAAATGGTTTTTCGTAACAAATAAAGAGTACCTGACCGGATGGGTATGGGAAATGAGTATTTACACGTTTAAAAATGGGAAACTGGTGAATACCGACCATCGTTCCGGCTATGGGTATAATCCTCCTAACAGTGTTTTCAGATAAAAACTTTAATTCAAAAACTAATTCAGGTTTATGAAACATTTATATAAGTCAATCGTATTGGTAGCACTGATGGTAATTTATGCGCTGCAGTCTCAGGCCCAGTTTGGAAAATTGAAAGAAAAATTGAATAAGGTTAAAGAAGCAACAGAACAACATGCACCGCAGTCAGGATCGCCTTCCCCTACAGGATCCATCGCTTCTTCCATTAAAACGTCGGCATCCACCCCGTTTCAGCAAAATGAGATCGTCCTTTATATGAATCCGGAACCGGAGGAAAACCCGGATGACCTGGTCAATCCGGGTGGCTGGATTACGGGAGTCATCATGGAAACAAAGGATCTGGATAAGGAATTCGATAAGTGGAAATATGGTTTGGTATTTTTCCACCGTCCTACCAGCGTCAAGCACCTGGATCATAAAGACCTTTCAAGCCATCCGGTTGCCGATCCCGCTGAGTTTGCTGCAGTCAGGCGCCTGCTGGTTAAGATGGATGCACTTAAAAAAAATGTACAGGCGCATACCGCCCGGCAGCAGGAGTGGATCTATATCGTTACGGAGGAAATGAATTTTATTGAGAAATATATTCCTGAAAAACTTTGTCCTTCCATTGGTCAGTTTATGGAAAACCAGAAAAAGATCCTCGAAGAACAGATCACGCTGAGCAATTCGGGTAAAGCTTAGAAGGATCATGCTTCTAACCAACTGGTTTTTACAGGCAGCTCGAAAGCTGCCTGTTTCTGTTTTAAAAGGATCCGGTCTTTCCGGTTGCCTGCTGTATGGAGCGATAGCAGCCCAAAATGGTGCCATGGCATGTAAAATGATATAAATAGCAGGGATATCGAAAAGCTTCCTCAACTTTGCAGGGTTAATTTGATAGGGAGTGATTCGATTGGATGAATAAATGAAAGACTATGACTGACAATATAAAAAAAGTAGTAGTGGTAGGTGGGGGGTTCGCCGGCGTGAATCTCATTAAGAACTTATCGAAGAATAAACAGTTTCAGATTACATTGGTGGACCGTAATAACTATCATTTCTTTCCCCCGCTTTTATACCAGGTTTCTACAGCTTTTATTGAGCCTTCCAACATCAGTTATCCCTTTAGAAGAATGTTCCAGGAAAAGGAAAACCTGCGTTTTCACATGGGCTCGCTGGTACGTGTCGATCCCGATACAAATACCCTTGAAACGTCGGCCGGCATACTCTCCTATGATTACCTGGTGCTGGCCCTGGGAACAGAATCCAACTACTTCGGAATGGAAAATGTGCAGAAGCGTTCCCTCCCCATGAAAACGATTGATGAAGCCCTGACCCTGCGCAATCACATATTGCTGAGCATGGAAAAGGCGACCCGGATACAGGATCCAGCGGAGCGGAATAAAAATCAGAATATTGTTATAGCGGGTGGTGGTCCCACGGGAGTGGAACTGGCCGGCATGCTGGCGGAGCTGGGGCAGAACATCGCAAAAAAGGAATACCCTGAGATCAATGATTTCGGTAGCCATCTGTACCTGGTGGATGCCGGAACCGAATTGTTGTCCCCCATGAGTAAAAAAGCCCAGGTAGAAGCGACGGATGTATTGAAGAAACTGGGCGTGAATATCATATTGAACACGGCCGTGAAGGATTATGCAGATGGAAAGGTAATGTTGAGCGACGGCAATTTTATTGAAACGAATACGCTGATTTGGGCTTCAGGCGTAGTAGCCAGGGAAGTGCCGGGGCTGCCGAAGGAGGTCATTGCCAGGGGGCGAAGGGTCATCGTTGATGAATACAACCGGGTGCAGGGTTACACCAATATTTTCGCCCTGGGCGATCTGTGCCTCCAAACCACCGATAGCAAATTTCCCAAAGGGCATCCCCAGGTGGCACAGGTAGCCATCCAGCAAGGAGTAAAGCTGGCAAAGAATCTGAAGCATGCTCTGAAAAATGAAACAATGGAGCCTTTTGCCTATAACGATAAGGGCAGCATGGCCATTATCTCCAAATATAAAGCTGTGGCTGACCTGCCTAAATTTTCCTTCAAAGGCTTTTTTGCCTGGCTGGTATGGCTCTTCATCCATATTATACCACTGATCGGTTTCCGCAATAAAATGAAACTGGCCTTCAGCTGGTTTTGGTCTTTCATCACCAATGACCCTACCCTGCGCCTGATCATCCGGCCGGATTCGGAAATGAAAAATAAAGCTGCGGAGGTCAAAGAGCCGCAAATAGCTTCACAGGCATAACAGCCTGACAAATAACAAAAGGTACTGTCGCCAAGTATACATTCTGCTATTCTATAGTGATTAGTTTTGGGTTGTCTATACAATCTATAACCGATATGCAAAACGATTCAGCACCAAAATCAGAGTTTCTCTGCACAGTAATAAACTGTTGGAACTATCCGGTACCTGTTTCGAGCGGCTATGCATAGCGTTCCCATCGATTTTATGATAATGACGCCTCCTCAGGAAAGTCGCTCCGCATACGAATCATAACCCCACCCCAAGCTGTAAATACGAATCGTAAAGTCCAGTCGTAAAGATTAGAAGCC
>DATAHC010000470.1:0-23512 GCA_036263415.1 Flavisolibacter sp. | reverse complement strand
ACGCGTGCATTAATTGCAAATGATGCCGGTTTCAATCCGCGCGGCCTGATCTGAGCCTGAGTCAGGGAAAGATATTCAAACGTATGTTCCTTGGGTTCGTCAAACGTTACACGCCATTGCGTTGGAGAACGGTCATTGAGAACCAGTGTAATGGTACCGTTATACCATTTGTCCTTATACATATCGTAGGCTTCTACCTTATCGCCAACTTTCCAGGATTCATTTTGTGTATGGGTGGCTGTTATCGGTGTCGTTTGTGGCTGGTTCGATTCGGACGTAAACTGATCTGCCTGAAGCCAGGCTTCATAGTCAAAACCATCGTATTTTACCTTGTATTGATTTCCCTGAATGTCTTTAATGACACCGGTATACTTTTTCCCGTCCACGGCAGTAAACGAAACCATAGAACCGATGTGAAGGCCACGGGTTTCAGGAGCAGCAAGTACTTGAAATTGGCTGGCGATCAGCCAGGCTTCGAAATCATAGCCATCATAATGGACTCTGTACTGGTCACCTTTAACTTCCCTGATAACCCCTGTGTAGGTTTTTTGATCGGTTCCTTTAAAGGATACCCTGGAGCCGGTTGTCTGGGCTTTGGAATAAAAGGAATGAAGAATCAGAAGGGCCAGCCATAAGAAACCGGAAATACGAGGTTTGTTGCTCCCTGGTAGCGTAGCGTTCCTTTTCATATAAATAGTTTGGTCCCTATTAATTTAAGAAAGAATCAGCACCCCGCAAGTTTTTATGGAATATTAGATACACACACGCAGTTTGTCCTGATTGTCACCTCTATTGATTTTAGGTGATATCAGAAGTGAAAACAATATGTATTCACTTTGCATATGCGCTGTTATAAAATCAGAAATAAACAGTAAAAGCTACAATAGGGCTTTCATGGAGCTACCATTACAGGCCAGCCAATATACAAAGCAGTAAGAATATATTGCCCCTATCAGAATTGGAGTAGCCACCTTCATTTGCTTATAAATCAAAGGTCACCATCACGGGCACATGATCGCTGAAGCGGCACCAGAATGCATGGTCGCCGACTTCTACCAGTTGAAGCCGCCGCATAAGGTCCTTGGAGGCAAAGCAGTAGTCGAGATGATAGGGCTTTTCCAGATGCCGGTACAGATAAAAAGTGGGGTGCGCTTCCAGGCCTTGTTTTTGTTTGAAATGTTTGTGATAAACACTGGAAATACCTTTTTCCTTCAGTCGCTGTACAACGGTTGAATGATTGCCCTCTCTTCTGGGTTTATCCCAGATGGTGTTGCTGTTGAAATCCCCGATCAGTACAGTCTTGCCCGGATTGATCAGGTGTTTGTAATGGTGCAGGGCTTTCCATACCTGCGTAATATAGGGACCCTCCCGATCGTTCGGATTGTTGGCCCAGACGGCAAAAAGGGTAAATCTGGATTTTCCCCGGGTTACGGCAACCGGCACGATCGTTCTGAAAGAATCGTTCAGAGTGTCCAGAGCCTCCAGCTTCCAATCGGAATAGGAAAAGATGCCGAGTCCTTTATTCAGGTTTTGTCCAAACCATAAGGCGCTGGCAGGCGTTACAGGGTTATCTGCCATCAACTGTTTGTCCGGATGCTCGCATTCCTGAACTACAACAATATCCGGCTTATATTCAGAAAGAAGGAATGCCTTCTTTCGGTAAGCCATATTGCAATTCCAGGTGATCAGCTTCATACGCGGTGTAAAGTGAATTCAATATAATTAATGCTCTGGTTCAGGTGCATATTATTATACTAATAACGCTTCTAATATTCGTGTATCGATTAATCAGTCTTTTCCAACTGGCGGGATGGTGTCGTCAGGTAATTGATATAACTAAAATTAGTGGAGGGCCAGGATCACTATTAGTTATTTGTTAGCAATTTTCTATGGCATTTGAACAAAATATTGCTGAATAAGAACTTGAATACTCCATCGCGAATCATTCCTCAAGAAAACAACAAGCCTGCCTTGCACAGACAGGCCTGTAGACAAAGACTTACTGCGTTTATTTCCGTACCGTCACCCGCAAAAAAGTAGCTGGTATGGAGGTGGTATCTGCTGAACCGCTCTGATTCTGGCTGTTGAACAGGTCTTCCAGTTCCTGTTGCAGTTGTTCCCCCTTTCCGTTCTTTTCCGCGGCTTCATAGGCATTCATGGTTGGACCATAATAATACCGGAACCGGTTCAGGAATTCAGAAGGAGGAAAGTGACCACGGAAGACGAAGGTGTCTCTGGCGAACGAAATATTTTCTTTCGGTATCCCTGCCGCTTCAAATCGTTCGGTTACTTTTTCTTCAACACCCCAGAGAATGGGGCTGACGAAGCCTTCAGGTGGCGGAGGGGTATAGGCTGAGCTGATCCGAAGGATCTGCGCTACCAGCGTTGGGTCACCGGGTATCCAGTTGCCCATCACAATGCGTCCGCCCGGCCGGGTAACACGCACCATCTCCCTGGCTACATCCTGGGGCCTGGGTGCAAACATGGCACCGAAAATACTCACCACCAGATCAAAGCTTTCATCTTCCAGGGCATCCAGGTTCATCGCATCTCCCTCTTCAAAGCTGATATTCTTCAGGCCCTCTTTTTCTGCTCTTCGTTTTCCGGCTTCCACCAGGTTTCTGGCGATGTCGACACCGCGCACCTGCGCGCCTTTTCTGGCTTCCGGCAGGGCAGTGGTTCCATCACCGCAACCCAGGTCCAATACCTTTAAACCGGGTGTGATACCTAAATCTTCTACCAGGGCTTCTCCGCTTTCCCGCATGGTCTCAGCCAGGCGGGTGAAATCACCTTTTTCCCATAAGGCCTTATTGGCATTGATAGCAGGTGGTGTAGAGGGTTGCTGAAGGGCTGATTCATTCATGACCTTTTGTTTTTTATGGTTTAATAAATGCAGCTTCTAAGGGTAAAAGGCAGCTTCGATGGGGCAGGAGGTGTGTTCGATTGCGGTAAGCCAGCTGAAGTTACAATAGTTATTTATTTAATTTGAAATGTAAAATGGGAAACTGTTCCTGTGATTTTCCCTTCATACATTTGAACGAATGAAAAAGAGCACACTACTATCCATTACTCTTTTTATAGGTATAACGGTAACGTATGGGCAGCAAACCATAGCTGTTAAAAAGCTGGATAAGGCGGGTATCCCAAAAGCTGTCACGTACGTCGGACAGGTAAAGTCTGCCATTCAATGGAAGGATATGGCCGGGAATCATGTAGTGGTACTGGCTGAAAAAGGGCCCTATCAAAATCCTAAATACAAGCATGAAGAAGATGGATCGGATGGAGAGCTGTATGCTTATCATTACCTCCTCATTGATACAGCAGCTTTAATCTGGAAACTTTATGACTATGTGCGCGATTGTCCGCTGGACATGGAAGCTGAGTTTATTCAAAATTCCCTAAGCGTTACCGACCTCGATAAAGATGGCGTGGGTGAAATTTGGTTCCTGTACCGGATAGCCTGTCATGGTGATGTAAGTCCTGCCGAGTTGAAGCTTTTCCTGTACCAGGGCAGGCAGAAGTATGCCATGCGCGGACAAACAAAAGTCAGGATTTCCGAAAAGGAAACCATAGGAGGCGACTATCAATTCGATGCTGCTTTTCATGCGGCACCAAAAGTATTCAGGGACTATGCGCAGATGCTTTGGAAGAAATTTGTACAACAAAGCGAGTAAGAAATGCTTGCCGCTAATGCTGAATAAAGGTTTATTTCGCTTTCCATCCCAGCAATAATACGCCTGCCACTACCAGTAAGGTTCCGATCACCTGGGCCGGGAATACCGGCTCTCCCAGGAAATAATGCGCCTGCAGAATGGTAGAAACAGGTCCGATGCTCAACAGGATCGATACATTGTTCGATCCGATCGTTTTTAGTCCGTAGGAAAGAAAAAAGGATGGAAGTACAGTGGCCAGGATGGCCAGCAGACTGCCAAAGCCCCAAAGCTCGCGATGCTCCAGTACCTGGAAGTTACCCTTCAGGGCAAAATGAAGAAAGATGCCGGCCGTTGCCGCCAGCATGGCATAAGAGGTGAACTTGGTCGTACCGAGTTGCGGTAAGATCCGTGCGCTCCCTACCAGGTAAATGCTATAGGTAACCGCGCATAAAAACACCATAAAGCTTCCAAAGTAAAAGCCGGAAGTGCCTTCCGTAAAACCCATTTCACCAATGAAAGCGATCAGAATACCTGCATAGGTAAAGCCCAGGGCCCATTTCTGGTTTTTTTCGATGCGCTGTCTGAATATCCAGAGATTGATCAACACGGCAAAAGTGGGGTAGAGGAACAGGATCAGTCGTTCCAGCCCTGCAGATATGTATTGCAGGCCTATAAAATCAAACAGGCTGCTCAGGTAATAGCCAAAAATGCCGATCAGCGCTGTAAGCATCCATTGCCGCCCTGTCATTTTAATATTCGTGCTGCGGCTGCTGGCGAATAAGGCTGCTCCAACATAGAAGGGTAGCGAGAACAACATGCGCAGGGTAAGCAGGGTCAGGGCATCTACCGAGGTTTGGGCAAAGGCCTTTTTTACCAGGATCGCCTTGGTAGAGAAAAGGATAGCGCCCAGCAGCGTAATCAGAAATCCGGCTAAAGTGATCTTTTGTTTGATAGGCTATGCTTGTGGTTTTCAAAAATGAAAAAAGGGAACTTCCGCTCCCTTTTTAATATGGAATACACGGAAGGTTTATACGGCTACATTGAAATCACGTAAAGCGTCATTCAGGCTGGTCTTCAGATCGGTACTGGGCTTCCGCTGGCCGATGATTAGGGCGCAGCTGACGTTATAGTCTCCGGCAGGGAATTTTTTAGAATAGCTGCCGGGTATTACCACACTGCGGGCCGGTACGATGCCTTTGAATTCTTTCGGCTGGTCGCCGCTCACGTCTATGATCTTGGTAGATTGCGTCAGCACCACATTAGCGCCCAGTACCGCTTCTTTCTCCACCCGCACGCCTTCTACTACAATACATCTGGATCCTATAAAGCAGCCATCTTCAATAATTACCGGCGCTGCCTGTAACGGCTCCAATACGCCTCCTATACCTACGCCACCGCTCAGATGTACGTTTTTCCCGATCTGCGCACAGCTGCCTACCGTTGCCCAGGTGTCGACCATGGTGCCCTCATCCACATAGGCTCCTATGTTCACATAAGAAGGCATCAACACCACATTCCTGGCAATATAGGCTCCGTAACGGGCAACCGCATGCGGTACCGCGCGTACACCTAATTCTTTATAGTTGGACTTCAGCAGCATTTTGTCGTAGAACTCGAATGGCTCTACATTCCAGGTCTGCATGGGCTGAATCCCGAAATACAGCAGGATCGCCTGTTTCACCCATTCGTTTACCTGCCATCCGTTTTCAGTCGGCTCGGCCACGCGCAAACGACCTTTGTCCACTTCTTCTATCACCGCTCTCACATCATCCTGAAAGGCTTGATAGGTAAGCATTTCGCGATTTTGCCAGGCTTGTTCAACAGACTCTCTTAACTTCATCTGAAATTTTTTGCAAACATAGGCACTGAAGATGAAAATTCTGGTAAGGCTTCCGAATTGGCTGGGTGATATGGTAATGGCGACGGGTTTCATGAATCAGCTGTCGCATTTTTTCCCGGGTGCGGAAATCAGTGTCATCGCAAAAAAAGGCATCGACGGATTACTTCCTTTTTTCCCTGCTCACCGGCACGCCTTTATTTTTAGTAAGGAGGAGTATAAAGGATTCAGCGGTCTTTACCGGTTCGGACGCAGTATACGGGCAACGGAATCATTCGACCTCTTCTTCTGCCTGCCCGATTCCATTTCTTCCGCTTTTATGGGATTCGCCTCCGGCGCCCGGAAACGGATCGGATATAAAAAAGAGTTGCGCGAAGTGTTTCTCACCCATACCTATTCCAAGCCAAAAGGACAGCACCGGGTCATGGAATATATCAGTCAGCTGGAGCGCTTCACCGGTAAGGAAGCAGGACCTGTAACGGTAAGACTGCAGCATACCTTTCCCAAAAAAGACCATATCATTATCAATATCAATTCCGAAGCATCCTCCCGCAGGCTTACCGTTCCCAAGGCGGTAGAATTGATCAGTAGCCTCCGCAAGACAACTACGCGGGAACTGGTGCTGATCGGTGCACCGAAGGAAAGGGAATTTGTGGAAGGGGTCATTCAATTGCTGCCGGAACAGCACCATATCACTTCACTGGCTGGAAAGACCAGCCTTCCCCAGTTGATGGAAGCAATCGCATCGGCACAACTGATGCTGACCACGGATTCGGGGCCGGCGCATTTAGGCAATGCCCTGGGTACGCATACGGTCGTTCTGTTTGGGGCCGGCAATGAGAACAATACGGCTCCTTTCCATAAAGAGGATCGTTCGGTGATTCGTCTGGGCAAATTAAGCTGCGAACCCTGTCAGAAGAATACCTGCATACAGTTTCAAACACCCCAGTGCCTGGAATTGCTGGAGCCGGAAGCAATAATTCAACAGGTTTTATCAAATTTGCAATGATGCAGGAAACGCAATTTTTTCAGAATGAAGTAACGGAAGCGCTCCATGCTGCGCGAAGCGGGAAAGTGCTTTTATATCCAACCGATACGATCTGGGGTTTGGGATGCGATGCCACTAACCCGTCGGCCATCCGGCGTATCTACGAACTTAAAAACAGGGAAGACACGAAAAGCCTGATCATCCTGGTGGCAGAGGAAAAGGATATCCTGAACTATGTGGCCGCTCCGGACCCGGCTGTCTTTGAATTTCTGGCAAAGCAGGAACGCCCAACGACCATAATTTTCGAGCAGGCACTCGCACTTCCCGATAACCTGGTGGCATCCGATGGGTCCATTGCCATACGTATCGTGCGGGATGAATTCTGCAGGCACCTGATCAAGCGGCTTCAGAAACCGCTGGTATCTACCTCGGCCAACATCAGCGGAGAGCCCTCTCCGCAAAATTTTGATGCAGTCAGCGAAGCGATTCGCAAGGGGGTGGATCATATTGTAAAATGGCGTCAGGACGACCATACGCCTTCCCAGCCTTCCCACATCATCAAATGGTACAATGATGGAAGAAAAGAGGTGATCCGTTAGCAGGCTCACCGTTTCCTCCGCCTATCTTTGCCCGGTTTTATGGAGATCAATTGCACGAATAAGGAACTGGCTGTATTTAATAAAGTAGCGGCGGCTGCCACAGAACTGGAAATGCCCTGTTACCTGATTGGCGGATTTGTTCGCGATAAACTGTTGGAGCGGCCCACCAAAGATGCCGACTTTGTTTGTGTGGGTGATGCGCTGGAACTGGCTAAAAAAGCCGCACAGCAGTTTCACCCGGCTCCCCGGGTCAATTTATTCAAGACCTATGGCACAGCACAGTTCCGCCTGTCCGATGGATTCGACCTCGAATTTGTAGGTGCCCGCAGGGAAAGTTACCGGTCTCATTCCAGGAATCCGGAAGTAGCGCCCGGTACCATCGAAGATGATCAGCTGCGCCGCGATTTCACGATAAATGCCCTGGCGGTTAGCCTGAACGTAGCGGATTACGGCACACTGATAGATCCCTTTAGCGGCATTGACGATCTCAAGCAACAGCTAATCCGTACACCGCTGGACCCCGGCCAGACATTTAGTGATGATCCCTTGCGTATGATGCGCGCTATACGATTTGCCACGCAGCTGAAATTCCGCATCTATCCGGAAACCTTCCATGCCATCCGGCACAATTCCGATCGGATCCGGATCGTATCGCAGGAACGGATCACCGATGAGCTGAATAAGATCATCATGACTGCTAAGCCATCCATCGGTTTCAAACTGCTGATGGACAGTGGGCTGCTTACGCATATCTTTCCGCAGATGGTGGACCTTGCGGGAGCTGAATTTGTCGATGGGCTGGGCCACAAGGATAATTTCTATCATACGCTTCAGGTTCTGGACAACGTAGCAGAAAAATCAGATAATATCTGGTTGCGCTGGGCTGCCATTCTGCATGATATTGCCAAGCCAGCCACCAAGCGCTTCGAAGAAGGATTCGGTTGGACCTTCCATGGTCATGAAGTAGTTGGCGGACGGATGGTTCCGAAGATATTCAGCCAGTTGAAACTGCCCCTGAACGAACCGATGAAATATGTTCGCAGGCTGGTGGAACTGCACCTGCGCCCTATATCGCTCACGAAGGAAAATATCACCGATTCGGCGATCCGGAGGTTGTTATTTGATGCCGGTGAGCTTATTGATGACCTCATGCTTTTATGTAACAGCGATATCACCTCCAAGAACAAGCTGAAGGTGAAGCGTTATTTGGCCAATTTTGAACTCGTTCGGGAGCGGTGCAGGGAAGTGGAAGAAAAGGACCATCTGCGCAACTGGCAGCCGCCTATTACCGGCGAGCTCATCATGGAAACCTTTGGAATCGGCCCCTCCCGGCCGGTCGGTATTATAAAGGATGCGATCAAGGATGCCATTCTCGATGGCGCTATTCCGAATGACTATGAATCCGCTTTTGCCTTCATGATCAAAAAGGGTGAAGAGGCTGGCCTGAAGCCTGTTTCTTAGGCGATTTGATTATATTTGGGGTTTATTGCATTTGAAACTGAACTCATGGCTATATTGAAATTCCGTGTGTATTTTGAAGAGGATGACAGTGTGTACCGCGATATTGCGATCCGTCACAAGCAAAGCTTTTTTGATCTTCATGAAACGATCCTGAAAGCCTTTGAATTCGATTCCAAACATGCCGCTACTTTCTACCGTAGTAACGACAACTGGCAAAAAGGAAGGGAGATCACACTCGAGGTATATGATAAGCAATACCGCGTGGCTCCGCTGCTGATGAAAGAAACAACCATCGGTTCTGAAATCAAGGATACCAATCAGCGGTTCGCTTACCTGTACGATTTTGTTAAGGGATGGTCCTTTCTCCTGGAATTGATCAATGTTTCCAGGGAGGAAAACCCCAAGCTAAGCTATCCGGCAGTCGTACGCCGCGAGGGTATTGCTCCCAGTCAGTACGGTACTAAAAGCCTGCTGGGTGAGCGCTTTGCCGATGTGGAGGAGAAGTACGATCTGACAAAAGGGGCTGAAGGATTTGGTGAAGAAGGAGAAGAAGGTAGCTCGGGCGAGGATTTTGGAACGGGAGTGGAGGAAAGCTCCGACTCGGAAGATTTCTAGTGCCGTAACGGCCATCTGTAAACGCATAAAATACGCTGTTGCCGCAGCGTTTTTTTTATGAATAGCAACGTCGCGGATAAAACCATCATCGTTATTGCCGGACCTACTGCAGTGGGGAAGACGGCTGTTGCCATTAATCTGGCCAAAGCGCTGAATACCTGTATCATTTCCGCGGACAGCCGGCAGTGCTACCGGGAGCTCAACATAGGCGTGGCCCGTCCTGCTCCGGAAGAACTTCAGGAAGTAAAACATTATTTTATCGCCTCCCATTCCATTCAGGAAGAGGTCAATGCCGCCGTTTTCGAAACGTATGCACTGGATGTGGTCGGACAACTTTGGCAGCAGCACGATACCGTGGTACTTACCGGCGGTACCGGACTTTATATCAAAGCTTTCTGCGAAGGCCTGGATATCATTCCGGCCATAACGGAGAGTACCCGGCAGTCCATACGCGCGCAGTATCTTGCAGAGGGCTTATCCTGGCTTCGCCGGGCGGTGGAGCTGGCAGATCCGCTGTTTTTTGAAAAAGGAGAAAACCAGAACCCTCATCGCCTCATGAGAGCGTTGGAGGTGGTAAGGGAGACAGGCCAGTCTATTTTAAGCTATCGTAAGGGAGGGGCTGTCCGGCGCCCTTTTAAGATACTTAAGATTGCTCTGGAATTACCCCGGCCCGAGCTGTATGAGCGGATTGACCGAAGGGTTGGTCTTATGATAGAAAAGGGGCTCGAAGCGGAAGCCCGTAGCCTCATTCCCTTTCACTCCTGCAGCGCGCTTCAAACGGTGGGATACCGGGAATGGTTCGAACATTTCGAGGGTAAAATCAGCCGGGAAGAGGCGATCAGCCAGATTGCGCGGCACACCCGCCAGTACGCCAAAAGGCAGCTTACCTGGTTTCACAGGGACTCCGGCTATAACTGGTTTGAGCCGGATACCGGGAAAGTCCTCGCTTTTATCCGTGAATCACTTAATACGGATGCATTCCTGTGATCCTGCCACTTTTACGCCAGCTGATGGTGGAAAAATTTCCCTGTTCAATCGGTAATATTTCCTACCTTTATTCAGTAAATAATTCTATATGGGTACGGCAGCAGCAAGGCGCAAGGAGTTCCCGCTTTTTAAAGAATACCAGAAGGAGCTCAGTAATCCGATAGCAATGGTATACCGGGCTTCTGAGGGGGTTGGTGTAGGTGTTTTCGACGCCCTGCAGGAGCTTACTATTCTTGGCAAGGCTCAACTAGCGGCCTTTCTCGACGCCACCCCCAAGACCATCGATAACTACAGGATCCGTAAGCGGAAACTGGGCCGTCCGGAAAGCGAGCAGCTTTTGCAGATCATGGGCCTTTATAAAAAAGGGGTGGAATTATTTGGCACCGTGGAACTGTTCAATGAATGGCTCCGCAAGCCGGCCTACGGCCTGGGCAATCAGCAGCCTTTTGATCTTCTTTATACGGCCGGGGGCATTCAGCTGGTGCTGGAAGAATTACTGCGCATCGAATATGGAGCCCTCGCCTGATCATGATAGTTTACCGGATCACTTTGAAGAAATGGGCAAATGCCCTTACCGCGTCCGGGCGTGCCGCCCGGTGGAACAGTAATGGTCATTTCATGATCTATACTTCCGGAAGCAGAGCGCTTGCCTGCCTGGAGAATATCGTGCACCGCAGCGGTGCCGGACTTCATGCGCTGTTTTCCGTAATGGAGATCGACATACCCGACAAACTGGACCAGTCAGAGATCCGGTTAAAACAATTGCCCCCCGATTGGACCGATTACCTTAGCTATGCGCACTGTCAGGCGCTGGGGGATGCCTGGCTCCAGAAGGGGGAGACGGCGCTATTAAAAGTCCCTTCTGCTATTATTGCGGAAGAATGGAATGTGCTGATCAATCCGGCGCATCCTGACTTTGCTAAGATCCGCTTGTTGCGGACGGAAGATTTTGTTTTTGACAGCCGGTTGTCAGATCGGAATAAAAAATAAAAAGCGGGTTGGTTGCTTTATATCTCCTGATGAAACGCCCGGTAATTTGCATAATTCCTGTAGACGGCTATCTTAGCGGCATTATCCAACCTTAAACCAACGTATCTTATGAAAAAATGTTTAATCGGATGCTCCATGCTCCTGGTCCTGGCTTCTTCCTGTAAAAAGGATCAGGACGAAATGCCTGCCGTAACCAAGGAAAATCTGGCAGGTACCTATACTCCCGGTACCGTTATGCTCAAACTGGGTGCTGCTCCTGAGGCCGATGTTACGAATGATTATGTGGAGCCCTGTATGAAGGATGATATGATGAGCCTCAATGTGGATCTTACCTATGCCTATTCCGATGCGGGAACAAAATGCAGCGCTGCCGGAGATGAAAGCGGTACATGGGCCTTACCGAATGCCAGCTCCATAACGATTGACGGAGAAACCTTCACCATCGTTAAATATGATGGAAAAGTGCTGCAGGTGAGTCAGACAGACACCTACATGGGCCAGGCCGCTACGCTTACCCTGACCTGGAATAAGAAATAAGACATACGGATTCTTCAGATAGAAAAGAGCCCAGGGGGCGCTCTTTTTATTGTTGATGCCGGGGAAGTACAACGTGAAATACGGCTCCCTGGTCCGGAACACCTTCTGCATAGATGCGTCCGGAATGGTTTTCAGCCACCTTCTTGCAAAGTGCCAGCCCGATCCCTGAGCCGGGATAAAAACGCTTGTCGTTCAGCCGTTTGAACAGGCCAAAGATCTGCTCCGCGTATTCCTGGCTGAATCCGATACCGGTATCGCTGAAGCTGATCATATAATAATCCTTTGAAGGATCGAGTTCCAGTTTCTCGACTTCGGCAGCGGAAGGCTTACGCGAACTTACCTTGATCTCTGTAGTTCCTTCCTCACGGGCAAACTTCAGGGAATTATTGATCAGGTTATAAAACAGCTGGGTCATCTGAAGCGGGATGGCCTCAAGAACAGGCAGCTTCTCAATGGTGACGACCGCATTTTTCTGCGCGATCGACAAGTCCAGGTCCTGCAGCACGCCTGCGGCAATCGCATTCAGATCGGTCTCTACAAACAGGTCTTCTTTCTTCATACTGGAAAAGCTGAGAATGTCCCTGATCAAAAGCGACATGCGCTCTGCGGCGCTCATGATCTTCTCCAGTTGCAGGCGGCCCTTATCATCCAGCCGATCTGACTGCGTTTCGAGTAAAAAACTTCCGAAGGAGCGGATCTTGCGCAGGGGTTCCTGCAGGTCGTGACTGGCTACGTATGCATACTGCTCCAGTTCCTTATTCGAGCGTTCAAGCTGAATGATATTGTTCCGCAGCTCCTGTTCAAACCCCTTGAGCTGGGAAATGTCCTGGAATGAAGCCGTAACGCCATCCTCCAGCCGGGCCAGGGATACCAGGAACCATTTATCGATGCGTTCTTTCTTATAATTGACTTCAAATAGCATGGGCTGGTTGGTCTCGATCACTTCCACATATTTATCATACAAGCCTGTTTGCTTCACGTAGGAAGGAAATTCGGACAGCTTTTTACCCAGTACGTCTTTTGGGTTGATATTAAGGAGCGTTTGAATGGCCTGATTCACAAAATCCAGCCTCAGGTCGACGATCTTGCCCTGTGCGCGCACGGCCTTGTAGTATACCACGCCGTTTTGCGAGGTATTGAGTATGGATTCCAGCAGGTCTTCCAGCCATCTTCTTTTCTTGCTCAGGAAGAAGGTATTGATGAAATAGAACAGAACGATGGCAACGGCCAGAACCCCGAAAAGGGTGATAAGAAGATTCGTAATGGAAGTGAATTCTTTCAGATTGGCTTGCCGGTCGGTAAGGAGCATTTTTTCAAAGGCCACTCCCTTATCGATGAGCAGGTGAATACGGTACAGGTAATCCATCCTCCATCCTTCTCCGGTTTGAATAATTTCTACGATGTTTTTATTCATCAGGGTATAGATCTGTCCATGGATCAGGTCAGACAGGGTATCGACCAGCCGGCTTTGGCGGGCATTGTCAAAAACCAAGGCTTTAAGGTTCTTAACATCGGAAAGTACACTGTCGCTTTCTCTGCGGTAAAGGTCATAAAAGCTGAATCGGGTAAGTGAGTCAAAATGTGGGCTGTAGATCTGGGCGCTTTTCAAATGGCTGGAAAGAAGTTCGAAGCGGGTAATGACCAGCTGGGTATGGTACACATCTGAGGTAAATGTCTTCATTTTGGAAAAGTTCACCCGGTTCAGGATCACTACCACCATCAGCAACAGAAAGGAAAGGACAAATACGATAAGGGTTTTCCGGTTCATGGCTTCTCAATAAGATGTACCCAAACTCTAAATTAAGCGTTATCGGGGATGCCTGTAAATAAAAAAGGACATCCTGCTGATGTCCTTGAATAAACATTGGTTGCGACTCAGAATTTAACGCCCATGGTAGCGAGTATATTTCCGTTGACCTGTTTGATATTGGCAGCATAATAAGGCCCGTTTTCCAAACGATAGGCATAATCCACATCCTTGTTGATCGCATGCACATAGGTGAGGTCAATGAAGAAGCCCTTATTACGGTATCCGAGGCCGCCGCTGAGATTCAGCTTGCTTCCCTTCTCGCCATGGATGTTTTGATAGGGATTGCTGTAGTAAGCGCCTCCCAGGCGAACCATAAAGGTGGTGAACTTCAGCTCGCCACCGAGGCGGAAATTGAAGCTGCCTTTGTAGGCATTGTCAATTGCAGTATTCAATGATTTCAGGTAGTCTTTGGTAGCCTGGTCGTTATTGCCGTTTTCCGCATCGGTTGAAAAAGAAGAAGCGCGATGATTGATGTATTCTACATCGGCAGTGATAAAGCCTCTCTGGCGCGTTACATCCTGAATTTCCCGGATCACATAGGAAATGCTGCCTATAAGTTTGTAAGGAGTGGTCAGGCTGTATTTGAAAGAGGAGGGCGCTCCCGCTACATATTCGGAGGTTTGCGTTTGCACACCCTGATAGCCTTCCGTATCGGTTGTCACGGTGGCGGAATAATTATCCGTAAGGTTATAGAAGGTGGGCGAATGAACCGCAAATCCCAATCTCCAGTATTCTTGGGGTTTGAAGATCAAACCGGCTTTAATGTTGAAGCCTACGCCTTTCGTGGTAAGATTGTCTTTCAGCATACCATAGTTGAAGCGGTTGCCGGTATTTTCAGTGGCATCAGCTTCTATGAACTCGGTTTCTTTTTCAAAATGCAGGACCGGAATGCCGATCGTGCCACCGATAAACAGCTTATTGCGCAGATTGACTGCCAGCCCCAGCGCAAATTCATCAATACCGCCTTTCGTAGTAATGGTATTCTGCTGAATCAGTCCTGACGACAGGAGGTTGGCGGCGCGGCTTTGAAACTGAAAATTATTGCTGGATCCTCCGGCCACGGTATCGATCCAGTAGGTATTGAAAGCCAGGCTCGAGCCGTACGGATAGTTTCCGGCAACCTGATTGGCGTCCTTGATCCCTCTGATCTCTTCCAGGAATTTCTGAGAGTAAGAGCTTTGATTATTCACGCCCCGGTACAGGATGGTGTTATTGAAATCGGCTGCCCGGTTATAGGCGATGCTGAAGGCAGCACTTTTTACATTGTTCGTCCCTCCCGTGCCAATCACAAAGCCGGTCGTACCCCAGGTAAACTGATTCCGCTTTTCTTTTTCCTCTCGTGACAGGTAGGTCGCATTGGTTCTGCCCAGTGAATAGCGGGGGGTGATAATGAAATCACCCGTTTTATAAAAGGCCAGTCCGGCCGGATTTACAAAGGTGGCTGTTACATCCCCACCTAAGGAGCCCATGGCGCCGCCAATGGCCTGAACCCTGGCTGATCCTCCGGGGGTGGTAAAGGAAAAGCGAAGCGCGTCTGCGGGTTCCTGGGCCTGTGCCCATCCGGCAGTTAGAAGGCAACCGGCCAAAAGTATTTTCTTCATAGTGAGCTAGGTTAATTGTTATGCGGTCCTCAGGCAATAGGGGGCCTGCAGGTAAAAGACCTGTCATGAAATAACGGCACTGCAGAAAGATCAGAACTTCCGTACGGGTGCATTCGAAGAGCTGCTGCTGCTGGACGAACTGCTGGAAGAGCTGGTTCTTGGTGAAGAGCTGCTGCTGGAGTTGCTCGAGTTGGAACTGCTGCCGGAACTTCCATTGATGACATTCCTCAGAAAACCTCCTGCGTTATTTCCGCTTCCGCGGTAATTGCTGTTGTTGGAAGTGGAAGGCTGGTAGGAATTCTTACGGTAGGTGCCGGTCGTACCCGATTCGTTGGTGTTCAGGTTATTGTTGAACACGTTCAGGTTAAAGTTACGCGGCCGGTTATACACCGGTGATTTCGTATCAACTACAAACACCTTAGTGCAATAGGGGTTGTAGTAATAATTCCAGTAGTTATAGGAATTCCAGGGGTTACTGTAATACACGTAGTTGTTGTAAGACCGGTAATAATTCGGATTGTACGAATAGAAATCACCATCAAAGGCAGACCAGCGGCGATCACGCACTTTCATGCGCAGATAGCGGTCATCCTGGTCGTCTTCATAACGGTATTGACGATCCTCCTTTTTATCGACGCGCACGTACTCATCCTGCGGGCGCTCGGGTGAAAAATAAACATCGTCCGGTGTTTGTCC
Organism: Flavisolibacter sp.; assembly: GCA_036263415.1. Lineage (GTDB taxonomy): Bacteria > Bacteroidota > Bacteroidia > Chitinophagales > Chitinophagaceae > Flavisolibacter. Next base: position 7,738 of record DATAHC010000470.1, on the reverse strand, counting down.
GGATTTATAAGCGGAAGTACAACTGGCGAACAGAACTGCTAAGGAAAGTAGAGGTAGATATGATTTCATGGCACCTGTTTTAATGGTTAATGTTACTTTTGCCATCCCACAGTAAATTTCTGCAATTTGCTGTTAAACAAAAGATAAATCAAATAGACAAATTTTAAACCGGAAATGAGCAAAGAGATCACCTCCAGGGAAAAAGATTATTCGCAGTGGTACAACGACTTAGTCATTAAAGGGGGACTGGCCGATTATTCGGCGGTCCGGGGCTGTATGGTGATCAAGCCGTATGGGTACGCCCTTTGGGAAAATATGCGCGATGTGCTGGATAAGATGTTCAAGGATACCGGTCATCAGAATGCCTATTTCCCTCTTTTTGTTCCCAAAAGCTTATTCGAGGCGGAAGAAAAGAATGCGGAAGGCTTTGCCAAGGAATGTGCGGTCGTCACGCATTACCGGTTGAAATCGGATCCGAACAACAAAGCGAAGCTGATCGTAGACCCGGAAGCCAAACTGGAGGAAGAACTGGTGGTCCGGCCTACCAGTGAAGCAATTATCTGGAATACGTATAAAGACTGGATCCAGTCCTATCGCGACCTGCCCATTCTGGTCAACCAGTGGGCCAATGTGGTACGATGGGAAATGCGCACCCGCCTTTTTCTGCGCACGGCGGAATTTTTATGGCAGGAAGGACATACCGCTCATGCTACGGCAGAGGAAGCGGTTGCGGAAACCCGGCAGATGCTGGATGTCTATGCTACGTTCGTTGAGGAGTATATGGCCTTGCCGGTAGTGAAGGGTGTAAAGACCCCGAATGAGCGCTTTGCAGGTGCAGAAGATACGTATTGCATTGAGGCGCTGATGCAGGATGGCAAGGCATTACAGGCAGGTACTTCGCATTTCCTGGGACAGAATTTCGCCAAGGCTTTTGACGTAAAATTCCTGAGTAAGGAAAACCGGCAGGAATATGTGTGGGCGACCAGCTGGGGGGTCAGTACCCGGCTGATCGGGGCTCTGGTAATGGCGCACAGCGATGATGAAGGCCTTGTTCTGCCGCCCCGTATCGCTCCTTTGCAGGTGGTCATCGTTCCGATCTTCAAAGGCGATGAGCAGAAAGCGAAGCTCGCGGAAAAGGCCAATGAGATTATCGCACAGCTCAAAGCGATGGGCATCCGCGTGAAATACGATGATAATGATAACAACCGGCCCGGATGGAAATTTGCCGAATACGAGCTGAAAGGTGTTCCGGTTCGACTCGCTTTGGGTGCCCGTGATCTGGCTAACAACGTGGTGGAAGTGGCCCGGCGGGATACAAAAGAGAAAGCTACCGTACCGCTCGATCAGGTGGTCACGCATATACAGCAATTACTGATGGATATCCAGCAAAACCTATTCAACCGGGCGCATTCCTATCGGGAAGCGCACACCACGCGGGTAGATAACTGGGAGGAGTTTGAAAAAGTACTGGATGAAAAGGGCGGCTTTATCGCTGCGCATTATGATGGTACTTCCGAAACGGAGGAGGCGATCAAGGAAAAGACGAAGGCCACCATCCGCTGTATTCCGCTGAATAATGAACCGGAAGAAGGCGTATGTATTCTTACAGGAAAGCCGTCCCGGGAGCGGGTACTGTTTGCCCGGGCGTATTGATGTGTGTAATTCTTGAATAGTCTCATTCAGCGGCTTTGTATATTTAGAAAAAATACCATGGTATGGAAGAAAACAGATCACTCTTCTCCCTGTCAATAGACCCGGTTACAAAGGCGCATTTATCGGATACGGCCCGGTGGGCCCGGTTTCTGGCCATATTCGGAATGGTGCTGCTGGCATTGGCGGCTCTGGCCAGTATCTTCGGACTGACGCTGATGAACCGTCTCAGTACGATTGATGCTTCTTTGGATCCGGCCGGCATCGCGGCCACTTCCCGTATTGCTGCCATACTGGGCGCAGTGATCATGATTGCCATTGCCTTCTTTCCGCTCATGTACCTGCTGCAGTTTGCCAACAAAATGAAAAATGCGCTGGCGGCCAATGATCAGGAAGCCCTGAATGATTCGTTTCTGAATATCAAGCGGTACTTCCGGTACCTGGGTATCATTGCCATCATCGTCCTGGCCTTTTACGCTTTGTTCTTCGTGATCGCGATTGTGGGTATTGCTTCTTCCCGTTAATGGGAGGAGAGGTAGTTATAATCCTTCAGCAGGATCTCCAGAAAATCATAGGCCGATAAGGAAGTTTGAATATGCAGGTGGGCCTTGATCTTTTCGCTGGCCATTTCCGCCATATCATAATCATGTCGTTTCTTGGCGGTATCCAGAATGCCTTTCAGGGCATTGATATCCCGGTCGCTCAGGTGCATCACTTCAGGGAAAGAAGGCTTGTAATCATTCGCCACCTCCAGGAATACCGTATCGGAAATACTGTTCTTATGTCGCGATGTGATCAGCAGGGTGTGTGCCAGCAGGTCGCCCAGGCGTTGTTGCTTCCGGGAGTTGACCAGAACCAGGTCCGTAATCAGTAAGCCGAAAGGAATGGCCATTTTCCAATAGAAGTCAACATCTCCGCTGAGCGTAGCAATGGGTGCCAGCAGGGCAATAACGATCACCATGTAATCAGACGTGCGGATCAGCCAGCGGATGATATACTGACCGATGCTGGGCTGTCCTCCGTTCTCATTCACCACACGAATGGCCATGATGCGTTTACCGATACTTTGACCGTTCATGAGGATCTCACATAGGAGATGATAGGTGAGGGGTGGTAAAATGATTACCATGAATAGCGCCCAGGTACCGTTACTGCCTATCCTGAACGCCTGAGAGCTCATTAGTTTGACGGCGATCGCCATATAAATGATCAGGAAGATCATATCCAGTACCCAGGCCAGCAGCCTTTTGTAAAATGGTGCGGCTTCAAATTCCAGGTCGATATTAAAATTCGTCGTAACCTTTACAATCGCCATGTCGTTTCGGAATAATTAGAGTTTTATTTGTTTATTTTCCAATTGTTTCCATCCTAAAAATAGTATTTTACAAGTTCAAACCAGTCAAATTGCGGGAAGGCCTGTTCATAAAGAAAAATAAAGATCGTTGGGAGCGCGTGCAGCAGGATGCATCAGGAACTGCCGATGAAATGGCCAGCGATTTTATCCGTTTGGTAGACGATCTGGCCTATTCCAAGACCTTTTATCCTACCAGCAGGGTCACCCATTATATCAATACGCTGGCTTCCCGGATCTATCTGACCATCTACCGCAACCGGAAGGAGGAGTCCAACCGCCTGCTCAATTTCTGGAAATACGATGTTCCGCTGGCTATCGGAAAGCGCCATCGCCTGATCGGTATTGCGTTCATCATCTTTCTTTTGTTTGGGGCCGTTGGCTTTTTCTCAGCGGCAAACGATCCTGGTTTCGTTCGGGAAGTGCTGAGTGACGGATACGTCAGTATGACGGAACAGAATATCGAGCAGGGAAATCCTTTTGGGGTCTACCAGGATACCAATTCCTTTGTCATGTTCATCCGGATCATGGTCAACAACATCCTGGTTTCCTTCATTTATTTTTTCAAAGGCATTGCTTTGGGCCTGCCAAGTCTTTTCTCGCTGGGAAAGGAATCGATCCGGCTGGGTGCCTTTGAGCATATGTTCTATGCGCGGGGCCTCGGTGGTCAGGCGGTGACGACTGTCCTGATTCATGGTATGCTGGAACTGACCGCGATCATTATCGCCTGTGCGGCGGGCGTGGTTATGGGCACCAGCTTTTTATTTCCCGGTACCCGCAGCCGGCTGAATGCGTTCCGGCAGGGAACCAAGGAGGGATTGAAAATGGTGATCGGACTGATCCCTATTTTCATTCTGGCCGCCTTTTTTGAAAGCTATGTAACGCGCTATTATAAAATGCCGCTGGTGTTCAGTATTCTGATATTAAGCGCTTCGGCTGTCTTTATATTTTGCTATTTTGTTCTCTACCCGATCCGCCTGAAAAAGCGATGGGTTGCCGTCCCTGAAAAAACGACTGATGCCTGACTTCCGCCTGAATAAAATGTGCTTCCTGCTGATCATGACCACCTTGCTGCTGGCAGGCCGAAGCATGGCGCAGCAGCCTGAAGGGGCACCCGTCGGGGATTCCGTGATACTGGAAAAGGTAGAGATGGGGCATCAGTCGGAACAAAATCATTTTGATCCGGTTACGACGGCATTTCCGGTAACGGAAAGGAAGCTTCCGCCAAAACAGGTAGAGGAACTTCGCCGTGATGATGACTTCTGGTATGCCAATGAAAAGCCGGTGCGCAAGGTAGCCGGAGAAAACAGAAGCATCTGGAATAAAGACTGGGTGGCGAACCTGATCTGGATCCTGATCGTGGGGATATTTGTGGGTATTCTGATCTGGTTCCTGGCCAATAGCCAGATCGGGCTGTTTCGGCGCAGGCCTTCAAAGATCAGTGCCGATGAGGAAGAACTGGCAACTGAAGAAAATATCTTTGCTATAAATTTCGAAAAAGAGATTGGAAAAGCAGCGGCTGCGGGTAATTACAATCTGGCCATCCGCCTGCACTACCTGCAGGTTCTGAAAAGGCTCACAGATGCCTCCCTCATTCAGTACGATCCTTCCAAAACCAATAGCGCTTATCTGGGTCAGTTGGCTGGAACTCAATGGTACCGCGATTTTTTCAGGCTTACGCGGCAATTCGAATACTGCTGGTATGGACAGTTCCCTATTGCGGAACCGGTTTATAACAGCCTGGCTGATGATTTTACTGGATTCAAAAACCGGATTGCTGCGTGAAGAAAAATTACATTTATATCATTGGCGGTGTGTTGTTGGCTTTGCTCATCCTGCTGCTCACGGCAGGAGGGGCCGGTCGCCCGCGCCGGATGAATGAACGCATTTCGCTGCGGTATACGGATAAAAATCCGTACGGCTTTTATGCGGCATATCACCTCTTGCCTTCTCTGTTTCCCCGGGCCTCTATCAGCTCCGATAAAAATGCGCCCGGCTACTGGGATTCCCTGAGCATGTACGACCGCAACCAGGCGCTGATCTTACCGGCAGCCTATTTCGGTGCGGAAGATTATGAGCTGGAAAAGCTGCAGGCTTTTGCTGAAAAAGGCAATCATGTGATGATCTTGGCACGGAACCTGTCCGAAGATGCGATCCGTTATTTCGGTCTCGAACAGTTGATCGATGAGGGGTTCTTCGATTCGGATGACAGCCTCACGGTTCATCTGATGGATCCGCCTTTTTCAGGAAAGCATACCTACACGTATCCCGGAAAAGCCTTTGCGGGTGCCACCAGCCTCCGAACGGTCGATCGGGGCCAGGTATTAGGCACGAATGCCGGTGGCCATGGCAATTTCTTCCGGTTCCGGGCAGGAGAGGGTTCCATCAGTATTCACCTCGCTCCCCTGGCATTCAGCAATTATTTTATTTTACATAAGGACAATATCGCATTCTTCGAAAAGTCCATGTCGGTTTTACCCTCTTCCGTGAATAAGATCGTGTGGGATGAATATTATATTTTCAAAACTACCTACCGCAACGAAAACAAGGGTGAAAAAGAGCCCGGCTGGCTGAAAGTGCTGTTCCGCTATCCTGAATTCAAATGGGCCCTGATAACGGCCTTTGCCACGCTTTTGCTGTATGCCCTGCTGGGAATGCGCAGAAGGCAGCAACAGATCCCGGACTATACCAAACCAAGGAATGATTCGCTCGATTTTGTGAAGACCCTCGGAAGGCTGTATTACGACCGGAGGGATCATCATAACCTGGCGCGAAAAATGGCAGCGCATTTTTTAGAGCATGTGCGCACCCGGTATAAGATGCCCACCCAGGAGCTCGATGATCATTTTGTACAGACGCTTCACTATAAAAGTGGACAAAGCCTCGAAACCATTCAGGGCATTATGGGTTTTATCAGATTGATGGAGGAACATTCCGCCATCAGTGAATCGCAATTATCGAATTTCCATAAACAATTAGAAGCATTTTATCAAAATACCTAAGATGGAAGAACAAGTATTTCAATCCCGCACCGATCTCACTGAATTGAATGCAGCTGTGGAGGCCATGCGGGAACAAATTGGAAAGGTGATCGTAGGACAGGAGCAGATGGTCCGGCTGATCATTACCGCGCTGCTGGCCGATGGACATGTCCTGATCGAGGGCGTTCCGGGAGTGGCAAAAACACTGACGGCAAAACTCGTGGCCAGGTCGATGGATGTGAAATTCTCGCGTATTCAGTTCACCCCCGATCTGATGCCTTCCGATGTGCTGGGTACGCCTGTTTTCAATCCGCGCGAAGCCAGTTTCGAATTCAAGCGCGGTCCTCTGTTTGGGAATATTGTACTGATCGACGAGATCAACAGGGCCCCGGCCAAAACCCAGGCCGCCTTGTTCGAGGTAATGGAAGAAAAGCAGATCACGGTAGATGGTAAAACCTATCCCATGCAGGCTCCCTTCATGGTACTGGCCACGCAGAATCCGATTGAGCAGGAAGGCACGTACCGGTTGCCGGAAGCGCAATTGGACCGCTTTCTGTTCAAGATCGTGGTACCGTATCCGAATGAGCAGGAAGAGTTTCAAATCCTTACCCAGTTCAACCAGATGGGTAATGCCGATGTGGTAGGGTCCATCATGGCTGTATTGAAAGGCGAACAGGTGGTGCACCTGCGCAGCCAGGTAAAATCGCTGGTGATAGAAGAAAAGCTTTTACAGTTTATTGCAAAACTGATTCATCATACCCGTAATCATAAATCCATCTACCTCGGCGCCTCCCCAAGGGCCTCACTGGCTATTATGAATGCTTCCAAGGCCATGGCGGCGATCAATGGAAGGGACTTTGTGGTACCGGATGACATCCTGGAAGTAGTGCCGCATATTTTGCGGCACCGCATCATTCTCTCTCCCGATAAGGAGATGGAGGGGGTTACGGAAGATGCCGTTATCAAACAGATCATTCAAACCATGGATATTCCGCGCTGATGCTGAAACGATTATTGGTACGATGGGAGGAGACGAGCTTCTACCTGAACAGGGTGGTTTATTACGCTTTGTTTGGCGTGGTGATCCTCTTCTGCATCAGCTATTTTCTGCCGGGTGCCTTCATTGCGGCGATCATTTTGCTCATCGGTACCGTGGCCTCGGTAATCATCGATTCGTTTTTGGTTTACCGGTACCGGCAGGGTATTACCGCCAGCCGCAACCTGGCGGACCGCTTCAGTAACGGCGATGAGAATAAAGTGGAGATCCTTATCGGTAACCGCTATGAATTTAATGCCGCGATCCGTGTGATCGACGAGCTTCCCTTCCAGTTTCAGGAACGCAACTGGTTCCGGGATCTCACCATTAAAGGCGGGTCTTCCTATACGCTGGACTATTCCGTACATCCAAAAGAGCGGGGACAGTATGAGTTCCGGCATATCAATATTTATGTACAGGGGCCACTGCGGCTGATGCAGCGCCGTTATATTTTCCACACTCCTCAAACCGTTAAAGTGTATCCTTCCTATGTACAGATGCGCCGCTTTCAGCTGATGGCAGTAGCCAATCAGCAGCAGGAAACGGGTGTTCGTAAAATGCGTAAGCTGGGGCACAGTATGGAATTTGAGCAGATCAAGGAATATGTGAACGGTGACGATTATCGTACCATCAACTGGAAGGCCACGGCTCGGCGGGGCGACTGGATGGTGAATAATTTTACCGACGAGCGAAGCCAGCAAATCTATTGCCTCATCAATA
>DATAHC010000469.1:0-3841 GCA_036263415.1 Flavisolibacter sp. | reverse complement strand
AAAAAGCTGGTGATGGTAGGGGATAGCGCCACGCTATCTCAGGTACCGTTTTATGCCGGTTTGATTGCACATGCCGAAGAAACAGGTGGCTATAAAAGTGCCTGGGAGCTGATGGATGTGTAAACCGGTCAAACTTCCGTCACGTCCTGATACGTTATTCTAAAGCCACATTTCGCGTACGGCCGCTTGCATTGGTCACGGTTACCGATTTCACCTTTTCACTCAGGCTTAAAAAGCGGGATGACTGTGACAGGAACGAAGCTCCGTAGGAGACCTCGATCCTTTGTTTACGGCCATCCGTAAGGGTGAGAAGGGCCGAAATATCATCCGGTTGCACCGGCATCAGGCGCAGGTTCTTTTTCGCCCGGTAAATTTCCATCGGGCCCTTGTTCTGCGTGGCTGCCAGGCGATAGCTTCCATCAGCACCCCTGTATTTGGCCAGGCCTTTCCCGTTTCCATTGATATAGATTCCGCTTTGAAGGATGGAGAGGGGATGAAAATGACCGTTGCCATCTCCCTGCAGCACCAGCCCGTTCAGGGCATCATAACGCCCGCTTCCTACTTCGGTACCGTAGTCATTGGTATTGATGCAAAGATCCAGGTTGCCATCTCCGTTAAAATCATCTGCCACCATTCCATTGATCAGCGAAAACTGCGCGATGGAAGGAAGGGGTTCTGCCTGAAATTTACCACCACCCATATTTCTCAGAAAGGCACTGGTAAGATAATTGGCATGAAAGGTTTGTACATCTTTTCGCTCTTCCGGTGTGAACAGTTTGTCGAGACTGGCCGTCGTGAAATCCTTATAGGAGAGGAAGCGCTTTTTGAGAAAGGGCATCTGGTCCACTACATCATCCCGGGTATGGGCCGTATATTCCTGCAGGGTGCCGCCATCCTTATCCCGGAAGTATTTGGTAGGGATAACTTCCATAACACCGTTCTTATCAAAATCCTTGGCGTAGGCAGATACCGGGTAGGCCTCTGAAGCTTTATAGAAGGAGTTCAGGCCCAGGTTTCCGGCTATATAATCCATATCGCCATCATTATCGAAATCGCCGCTTATCAGGCTGTTCCACCAGCCGGTTTGCTGGCTCAGCCCGGAGGCGGTGGTCACCTCGGTGAACGATCCTTTTTGATTTTTAAGGAAGCGGATGGGCATCCATTCTCCGGCCAGCATCAGGTCTGTCCAGCCATCATTATCAAAATCAGTCCAGATGGCATCACAGGTCAGTCCGGCATTTGAAAGTGCCGGTGCCACCGATGCTGTAACATCGGTAAATACGATGTTGCCGTTTTTTGAATCATTGCGGTACAGGATGCTGGATACGGCCTGCGGATAATTCCAGGGTTGCACCCGCCCGGCAACAAACAGGTCCAGGTCGCCGTCTTTATCATAGTCACTCGCGCGCACGCAGAATTTACTGGTCATGGAGGCAGGGAAAGCCGTGCTGTCCGGCGTGAACCCACCGCTTCCGTTATTCAGGTAAAACCGGTCCCGGTAGCCGGCATCACCGGGTGCATAGGCATAGCCACCCGAAGAAATATAGAGGTCCAGGTCGCCATCGTTGTCTGCGTCAAACAGTAAAAGGCCTCGGTCATCCTCTTTTTTTGCAGCTCCTTCCGCACCTTTCTGCAAGGGTGCGGAAACAAATTTACCCGCTGAATTCTGCAGAAAGATCTGGGTGCTGTGTTCCGGCGAAGCGCCTACGACCAGGTCGTCAAGCCCATCTCCATTCACATCTCCCGAGGCGATGCCGGGAACATACTCGGTGAACTTATGCGGCAGCAGCTTCTGTATGTTGAAGTCAATGAAATCGCGTTGCGTATGCACGTAGGTCATACCGGTAGCGCCGGTGATATTCGTGAACCAGTTGCCGGTGGCAAGGGGATAAGCAGGCGATGGTTCAACTGGGGCGGCTTTACTGATATCGGCCTGGATCACCTGGTTGGATGCAGGATGCTCCAATACTTCTTTCTTATCGCCCGGCCACAGGATCACTACCGAATCGATCGGGGATGGGGTCAGTCCAAAATGCACCTGGGCGGTTACGGACGAAAGATAGCCGCGGTAGGGGTTGCAGCGATAGGTCTGAAGCCCTTCTTTCTGGTAAACCGTTATCCGTGTGCCAATCCCATTGATATTATCAGTAGATCCTTTTAATTTAAGGTCCAGGTAAGAAGGTTGTTTCGGATCTCCGGGAAGCCGGTTCTCGTAGATCATTGCCGGATCGTTAATGTTGTTGATCACAATGTCCAGGTCACCGTCATTATCCAGGTCGGCATACAATCCCCCATTCGAGAAGCCGGGCTGCTCCAGTCCCCAGTCCTTGCTTTTATCGCTGAACTGAAGCCCTCCTTCATTCCGGTAGATATAGTTATGGATCTTCACCGCCGGTATTTCATCCAGCAATTCTTTTTTGGTCACCAGGCTGCTGGCCACTCTTCTGAAGGCGATATAATCATGGTCCGTAACATCTTTTGGAAAGCCGTTGGTGAATAAAATATCGCGCTTCCCGTCGTTATCGAAATCCGCAACCAGGGGGGCCCAGCTCCAGTCTGTTTCGGCAATGCCGGCAAAATAGCCTACATCGGAAAACACCGGATGCCGGATGCTGTCGTTCTCACCCATGGTAGGACCCATATTCAATTGAACCATATTCCTGATATACTGGTATTGATAACCATAGATATCACTGTTCTGGTAAGTCTGGTAAGAGTTCGGACTTTGGAACATCTTCTTCCGGAAATTATCCTGGGGCGACATATCTACCTCGATGATGTCTTCCAGTCCATCGTTGTTCAGGTCAACGGCATCGCTGCCCATGGAGTTGGCAGCGGTATGTTTGAAATAGTTTACGACACTGTCGGTGAAAGTGCCGTCATGGTTGTTGATGTACAGCACATTGTTGGAAATATAGTCATTGGTCACCAGGATGTCCTGCCAGCCATCGTTATTGATATCCAGGATATTGGCGGCATGCGAATAGCCTTCAATCAAAATGCCGGCTTGCCTGGAAACATCGGTATAATAGGGATGTTTCAGCTGCTCATTCCAGTCGTTCCGGTACAGCTTTCCGGTGCTGGGATGCTCGCCCTTCAGGTTCCGCTTCCTGAAATTATTGGTATACTCGTTGGGTATAATGTGGTTAACGGCAATGTACAGGTCAAGATCCCCGTCGTTGTCATAATCGAAGAAATAGGCCATGGTGCTTTGCGTAGTATCCGCCAGGCCGTATGCTGCTGCCTCTTCTTTAAAGACCGGTACCTTGTTGGCGTCGGTACCCTGGTTCACATACAGCAGGTTTTTCCGCTGCTGCGCATCTCTCTTGGCAGAGGCGCACACGTAAAGGTCCAGCTTACCGTCGTTATTGATATCGATGACGGCAACACCGCGTCCCCAGCGCCCGCCACCATCGGTACCGGATGCGGCTGTAATATCTTCAAACCGCATTTCTCCCTTATTCAGATATAGTTTGTTGGGCACCATATTCCCGGTGAAGTACAGATCCTGCAACCCGTCATTGTTGAAGTCACCGGCGCCTACACCTCCGCCATTATAGATATTGGCGAAGTCAATTACATTGATGGAATCATTCTCCGTGATCGTATTGGAAAAATGAATGCCGGTTTCATCCGGGGATAAGGCTATGAATTTTCCGTTTTCCTTACCGCAGCTGCCGAGTAACAGGGAAGTGGTTAGGATACTGCACGCCAGAGTCAGTTTACAGAACCTCGAATAAAGCGAAACAGGGTGGGCGGTCATAGAGCAATCAGTTAATAATGGTGGTAATAGACAGGACCTTAAGTTAGGGCTTTGCTTCGAATCCGGGAGGGTCGGGAA
>DATAHC010000468.1:0-1676 GCA_036263415.1 Flavisolibacter sp. | reverse complement strand
TAAGAATGACCTTGGCACCAGGTGCCGGATCTGTTACGGTAATGCCCTGGTAGGCATTCTGAATGATCGCGTAATTAAGAATATTATTCGAACTGGTGGGCGAAAAGATCAATCCGGGGAAGCTGGCGGGGAAGCTTCGGTACGGAGCATCCAGACGGTCACCGGTGAAAACAACCCGCGTGCTGTCATACCGCTCACCGTTCACCTGAAGCGAGCCGTTTATGATAAATGGTGCATCCGCATGCATATAGATCTTGCAACCCTCCTGTATGGTAAGTCTGGCTCCTGGAGCTATTTCCAGTTTGTCCAGTATCACATAAGGGAGTTCGTTCGTCCACTCCTCATCGGTCTGTATCGTTTGGTTGCGTAAATACCGGGCGTTCTGCCCGAAGGCGTCCAGTTGTATCCATTTCTTATTTCCATTATACTCTATGGATAGACTGTCCTGAACCAGGAAAGCCAGGTTGGCCATATTCGGATTAATATGTACGCTTACAAAAACATAGACGCTGTCATTGCCAGCGATTTCAAGTCCGTGGACCTCAGGGCCTGGTTGGCCGTCTGCGTTGATGCGAAAGGCTGAGGCGACACCTCCGGCCAGCCGGATGGCATCCAGTTGAATGGCCTTGGAATGGTCATTGATGATTTTTAAAACACGTGAGGTAGAGCCGGTAGTGGTAAAAACGGTATCAAAATGCAGTGTATCCGCCGTAAAGGCAAGCAGGTCTTCCGGACGGGTCGTATAGTTTTCCTTTTTACAGGAAAAGATCAGTAGCAGCAAAGCCAGCCATACCAAACCATTTTTCACAGGCGCTATCATAGTATAAAATTAGGGCAGTACCGTTAAAGCTCCTCAGAACAGGTAAAATAGTCAATTGCCGGAGGAAAAGCAAAGTGTGGCGATGCTCAGATGGGTATGGGATGAAGAAAGGATGGCCCGTCCGCAGGCTTCCAGGGTAGCTCCGGTAGTAACCACATCATCGATAAGCAATACATGGCATCCGGAAATTTTATTGGAATCCTTCAGTTCAAATTGATTTTCCATATTCAGCCATCTTTCTAACCGGTTTTTACGCGTTTGGCTTTCAGTGCTGGCTTTTCGTAATACCGCCCCATCCAGAATTGGCTTATTCCAGATTTCATGGATCCCTTCGCATAAAATCCGCGCCTGGTTGAAGCCTCGCATTCGTTCGCGCTGGGCATGAAGGGGTAAAGGCAGCAAGGCATCCACCGTTCCAAAACGTTCCGATTGCATCAGATGATACCCCATTAGCCTGCCCAGAAATAGTCCCAGCTCCCTGTTATCCCGGTACTTGAATTGATGTAAAAGGTGTTGCATCACTGAACCTTTCGTAAAGTAATAGGATGCTGTGGCCATGGAAAGAGGTAACCTTCCCCAGAATAAACGCTCGATCGGATTATCCTGCCTGTTTTCAAATCCCGTATCCGGTAATTGCGTGCAGCACGAAAGGCAGATTCTATGAGGTGGTTGAAGGATATCGGTACCGCAAACCTCACACACATACGGAAGCGCCAGATGCAGTAGGGACTCCTTTATTCCGGTAATCAGCTTAAGAATATTCATAGCGTTCGCAAGATCCGGGTTTAAGAAAACTCCGGAGTCGGCCAGACTACAATAACCTTAAACCTTGAAAGGAGTTAAAATAGGTATTTAT
>DATAHC010000467.1:0-6046 GCA_036263415.1 Flavisolibacter sp. | reverse complement strand
CTGTGGGTTCCCTGATTACAGTTGAAAGGCATACTTCGGCAACAATATCTATCGTTAACGGAATCCGCCTGACGGTTACGGCTAATTCCATTTATTTTTGCGCCTATGGCAAAACAGGTACGAGTTCGATTTGCTCCCAGTCCGACAGGTGGTTTACATTTAGGTGGTGTGCGTACAGTTCTTTATAATTACCTATTCGCCAAACAACAGGGAGGCTCGTTTATAGTCCGTATCGAGGACACGGATCAAAGCCGGTTTGTTCCCGGAGCTGAAGAATATATATTCGATACGCTGGAATGGTGCGGATTACAACCAGACGAAAGTTCGCGCCACGGGGGTGCTTATGGACCCTATCGCCAAAGCGAACGGAAGGAAAGCTACCGATCTTATGCCGAGCAACTGATCCAGAAAGGATTTGCCTATTATGCATTTGATACGGCTGAAGAGCTGGATGCCATGCGCAACCGCTTGCGAACTGCCGAAAATCCGAGTCCCCAGTATGATCATACCGTAAGAGGTCAAATGCGTAATTCATTAACCCTTCCGGAGAATGAAGTTGCTGATCTGCTGGCCTCCGGAACGCCTCATGTGATCCGCATAAAAATGCCGGAAGATGAAACGGTACGTTTTCATGACCTGATACGGGGAGAGGTGAGCTTTGATACCTCCCTGGTAGATGACAAAGTATTACTGAAAGCTGATGGCATGCCTACGTATCATCTTGCGGTAGTAGTAGATGATCATCTGATGGAAATATCACATGCCTTTCGTGGAGAAGAATGGCTTCCCAGCGCCCCTGTCCATGTTTTACTCTGGCGTCAGTTATTTGGTGAAGAAGCGATGCCTCAATGGGCTCATTTACCACTCATTCTCGGGCCTAATGGGAAATTGAGCAAGCGGGATGGAGCTAAGTATGGCTTTCCTGTTTTTGCCATGAACTGGAAAGATCCTAAAAGCGGGGAGGTGACCGAAGGATTTCGGGAACGCGGATTTTTACCGGAAGCCTTTATAAACATGCTGGCGATACTAGGCTGGAATGACGGCACTGAACAGGAAGTATTTTCACTGGACGCGCTCATCGCTAAATTCTCTATAGAGAAAGTGCACAAAGGCGGTGCTAAATTCGATTTTGACAAGGCAAAATGGTTCAATCATGAATGGATCAAACGCCTGCCCGCATCTGGTTACAGGGATTCCGTTCACCAGCTTTTCTCGCAGCAGGGGTTGGAGATTCAGGATCAAACTTATTTTGAAAAGGTTTTAGATCTTGTAAAAGACAGGTGTACCCTGCTCGGGGACTTCTGGGATCAGTCTCAATTCTTTTTCAAAGCGCCTAAAAACATTGACCTCACTCCTATTAAAGCAAAATGGAATGAGGATAAAGTAGCCTTCTTTCACTCCTTCTCAAAGGCCTTGCGAAGCATCAGCGACTGGACTCCAGCCTCGCTTGAACAGCTCTTCAAGCAGTTGGCAGAACAGTCTGCAATCAAACCGGGCGAAGTGCAATTACCGTTGCGCCTGATGTTGGTTGGAGGGAAATTCGGCCCACCCGTATTTGACATTGCCACGCTGCTTGGAAAAGAGGAAACAGCTGCCCGGATCGAAGCTGCCCTGGAAGAAATGAAAGATATGCGTTGATCACCCCTGCTTCTGAATCAGCTCCAGCAGATCTGCCAGTTCAGCAGTACCCATAGCCTCTATCTGCCTTACATCAGCCGGATCCAGCTGCTTCAGTCCTGCGGTATTCCATTGCACCTGTTCGCTGGTCCGGATACCAGGAATGATCGTTGACACTTCAGCATAACTCAGAATATAACTCAGTGCCAACTGTGTCTTGGAGAATCCATATTTCGTGCACAAGTCATCCAAAGGCTGCAGCGCCTTATTGGTACGCAGAATGATCTCAGGCGTCAGCCTGTTCTTTCTGTGATCGGTATCCGTAAATTTCGAATGCTCCGAAAATTTACCGGTAAGCAATCCGAATTGCAACGGCATGCGGGCAATGATACCATATCCTTCCCTGGAAGCTCTTTTCATCACCGGCAATGCTCTTTGGTTGAGGATGTTGAGGACCAGCTGAAAACCCTGGCCAACCTGGCTGTCCATAAGAAAATCCGCTTCGGGGGAAGGGTCGAAGGTATTCAGTGATAAACCCCAATACCGGATCTTGCCCTGCTTTTTCAGTTCTTCCATTGCCCGGATGCAGTCGCCCTCCTGCAAATGGGATAACCGCGCGGTATGCAGCTGATAATAATCAATCACCTGCCTGTTCAATCGTTTGAGGCTGGCTTCGCAGGCCGATTTGATATGTGCCGCTGAATAATCAAATGTGAATTGCCCCTCTCTTGCCACATTACCCACCTTTGTTGCCAGGATCACGTTCTGGCCGGCCAGACTGTTCCCTAATAGCTTTTCAGAATGACCCAATCCATAAATATCAGCTGTATCAAAAAAGTTGATGCCTGCATCCAGCGCCGTATGAATAGCTTTTTTAGAAGTGGTGTCATCTGCAGGCCCCCAGCCGATTGCCGTGCTTCCCACTCTGGCGTCTCCGCCAATGGCCCATGCTCCAAAACCAACTTCGCTGACCATAAGATCCGTCGTACCAAATTGCCTGTACTTCATGACTTTTAATTGAGGTTGGGCAAAGTAAACTATTTTTGAAGCGCTTACTATGGATAAAGAATTAAAACGGCCCATCCGGGTACTGGTTGCCAAGGTTGGCCTTGACGGACACGACCGGGGCGCCAAAGTAATTGCCACCGCATTGCGCGATGCCGGCATGGAGGTAATCTATACAGGGTTGCGCCAAACTCCAGAAATGGTGGTTGCCGCTGCACTTCAAGAAGACGTGGACGCCATTGGCATCAGCATTTTGTCGGGAGCACATATGACCGTATTCCCCAAAGTCATTGCTCTCATGAAAGAGAGTGGAATGAATGATGTACTGTTGACCGGCGGAGGCATTATACCTGAAGCGGATATGAATCAATTGCAGGCTTCCGGCGTTGGGAAACTGTTTGCACCCGGAACCGCCACTACAGAAATCGCCGGCTATATACGCGAATGGGTGCAGCAAAACAGAAGCCTTTAATTTCATTTCATTTATGTATAAGACCCTACTGACCGAAGAAGACAATCATATCCTGATCATAACGATCAACCGCCCTGATAAGCTGAATGCCATCAATAAGGATGTAATGGCAGAGCTGGATCAGGTAATGGATCAGTTGGCTCAAACTGATTCCATACGTGCTGCCATCATTACAGGAGCTGGCCAGAAAGGATTTGTAGCCGGGGCCGATATCAGTGAATTCATGGGCCTGTCAGGCAGTGAAGGGATGGATCTGGCAAGGGCCGGACAGAACGTTTTCTTCAAGATTGAGCAACACTCCAAGCCCATTGTGGCAGCTGTAAATGGCTTTGCTCTGGGAGGAGGTTGCGAACTTGCTATGGCCTGCCATTTCAGGATTGCCAGCGAGAATGCCCGGTTCGGTCAGCCTGAAGTGAATCTGGGCCTGATTCCAGGTTATGGCGGTACCCAAAGACTGGTGCATCTTATTGGAAAGGGAAAAGCACTGGAATTATTACTGAGCGGAACTATGATCGATGCCGCTACGGCCTTGCAATACGGGCTGGTTAACCAGGTAGTTCCACAGGAAGAATTATTGAACCGAACAAAAACCCTTCTTCAGACGATCGTTTCCAAAGCCCCGCTGGCCCTTAGCCGTTGCATATCCGCTGCCAATGCAGCCTATTCATCGAATGGATATAGTACGGAGATCGAAGGTTTTGGAGAATGTTTTGAAACAGAAGATATGAAAGAAGGAACCCAGGCCTTTTTAGAAAAGAGAAAGCCTGTATTTACCGGGAAATAGAAACCGGGAAAACGCGTACGGTCTTTACATACCTGCTTTTATAATAATCGCTCAAGGGCGTGATGGTAACCCCATGCTGCTTTCCGGAAGTGGAATGAATGAATTCCACTTTACCGGCACTATCCGATACAATAATTCCCATATGACCTACAAACCGCTCGGTACTGTCTGTTCCGGTAAAAAGGATCAGGTCGCCAGGCTGAACCTCCTGTATTGGTATGGTAGTTCCCACATTGGTAAAATCGATGGAAGACCGGGGAACTGAAATACCGAAATTCCGGAACACGTAGGTGATGAACCCTGAACAATCGAAGCCATAAGAAGGATTGGATGACCCATAGAGGTAAGGCGTTCCTATCAGTGTTTTCGCAAAGGAGACGATCTGTTCAGGTCTGATGCCTTTGGTGTCTATCGCACCTTCTTTTGATGGTAAATGATTCACCTTAATCGTTTCAAGGGTATCTGGCGGCTTAACCGAGGTTTGCTTCTCTTTCAGCGCCTGTAAGGTGTCAGTAGTAAGCAGCGAATCAGCCTGCGCCTTACCGGCTGGTTTTTCTTCCATTATATAGATACAACCGCTCAGCAGGCAACCGGCAAACACCAGGGCCGCCAGAAGCCGGGAGGTTTTTACCCGTACGTTCATTTAATAATTACTTCAAAAATGGAACCATCCACAGTTTGATCCCCACCCATCCTATTTGGTATTTATCTTTGCGGCATTCAAAAACATTTTATGGCGGAATACAGGATTGAAAAAGATACAATGGGAGAAGTTCAGGTACCGGTAAATGCCTATTACGGTGCTCAAACCCAACGCAGTATAGAAAATTTCAGGATCGCACAGGACACTAACCGGATGCCTATCGAAATCATTCGTGCTTTTGCTTACCTGAAAAAGGCGGCTGCGCTTACCAATTTTGAAGCAGGGGTATTATCCAGGGAAAAACTGGACCTGATTTCCCGGGTTTGTGAGGAGATCCTGGAAGGAAAGCTTGATGCCTATTTTCCTCTGGTGGTATGGCAAACCGGCAGCGGTACGCAAAGCAATATGAATGTCAACGAAGTAATTGCTTACAGAGGCCATGTATTGAACGGTGGCCAACTGAGTGACAAGGAAAAAGCACTGCATCCTAATGACGATGTAAATAAATCGCAATCCTCAAACGATACGTTTCCGACTGCTATGCATATTGCGGCCTACCAGATGCTGACCGCTACCACACTTCCCGGGTTGAAGAAACTAAGGGATACACTGGCCCAAAAAAGTCAGCAGTTCATGCATGTAGTAAAGATCGGACGCACGCATTTCATGGATGCCACGCCCTTAACCCTGGGTCAGGAATTCAGCGGATATGTGTCTCAGCTGGACCATGGCATGAAGGCCCTGCAAAATACCTTGCCGCACCTGGCAGAACTGGCACTCGGCGGTACAGCAGTGGGCACGGGAATCAATACCCCTGAAGGCTATTCGGAAAATGTGGCCCGTCACATCGCGCAACTTACGGGTCTGCCCTTCATTACGGCGGCTAATAAATTTGAATCGCTGGCTGCTCATGATGCTATTGTAGAAGCTCATGGCGCTCTGAAAACCGTAGCGGTAAGCCTGATGAAGATTGCCAATGATATACGCATGCTTTCATCCGGTCCAAGATCCGGTATCGGCGAGCTTTTCATTCCGGATAATGAACCGGGTTCTTCCATCATGCCTGGAAAAGTGAACCCTACGCAATGTGAAGCACTTACCATGATCGCTGCACAGATATTGGGCAATGACGTAGCCATCAATATCGGCGGCTCTATGGGTCATTTTGAACTGAATGTGTTCAAGCCCATGATGATCTATAATTTTCTTCACAGTGCCCGTCTCATCGGGGAAGGCTGTGTAAGCTTTAATGATAAATGTGCCGTAGGGATTGAGCCTATTGAAGCTAATATCAAAAAGCATGTAGACAATTCTCTTATGCTGGTCACTTCGCTCAATACCAAAATTGGCTATTACAAAGCAGCAGAAATTGCACAGAAAGCGCATAAGCAGGGAACGACCCTGAAAGAAATGGCCGTGCAGTTAGGTTATGTAACTCCTGAAGAATTTGATGCCTGGGTAGTGCCTGGAAATATGGTTGGGAAAATATGATCATTCGATAATTATTAAAGAAAAAGGGGCATAA
>DATAHC010000466.1:0-2080 GCA_036263415.1 Flavisolibacter sp. | reverse complement strand
ATCCCGACGCTACGTTCACGATGCGGGTGAGTTATGGTAAGGTCGCCTCTTATAATCCCAGGGATGCGGTGCATTATGACTATGTAACGACCATGAAAGGCATGCTGGCCAAGTACGTTCCCGGCGACTATGAGTTCGATCTTCCCGAAAGCTTTCTGAAAGCAGCACGTGCGCGTGATTTCGGACCCTATAAGGATGCCCGGACCAATGACCTGGTTACCTGCTTTATTACCACCAATGATATTACGGGCGGAAACTCCGGTTCTCCGGTCCTTAATGCGAACGGTGAGCTGATCGGGCTGGCATTTGACGGAAATTACGAAGCGCTCAGCCATAAGATCGCTTTCGACAAGGATCTGAACAGGACTATTTGTGCAGACATACGCTTTGTGTTATGGTGCGTAGATAAGCTGGGTGGTGCACAGAATCTTATCAGCGAGCTGAATCTGAAGAAATAGCAACTTCATTAAAGTATCATAGCCTTTTTCAAAAAGGGCGAAGGCCTTCCGAATAAATATTTCGGAAGGCCTTTTTCATTAAGGGGAAATAGTAAATTCACCACAAAATACCCGCTTATAAAAAGGTACATGCTTTACAGGATACTCGGATGCTTGCTGCTGTTTCTCATGCGTTCACCAGCGGGTGCACAGGTACGCTTCAGTTTTGCAACAGATATTTCCATCCTCAGAAACTTCAGCACACAACAAAAATTCTGGGCGCTGGGTCAGACCGTGCAGGGTAATTTTCATTTCTCCCGCAGCGAATCTGTCTATGCCTGGCTCAGCTATCATACGAATGGAAGCTTTACCAATACGTTCACAGCTGCCGCCAAATCGCCATCCACCGCCCCGGCAAATCTTTCTTACGATGTAAAAGGACAATGGAGGTTTCGCCAGGTATCGGTAGGATGGAAGCATTATTTTATGGGACGCTTTAACGGAACGGACCGTTTTAATTTCTATGGCCTGGGTGGATTTGGTTTGCTCTTTGCCACAGCGGAGAACAGTATTGTCAGCGAGATCGATACTGCATCCTACAACCTTTCAGAAATGCCTGTAATTGGCACCTATGATTTCAAGCGATTAACGATAGACCTGGGGTTAGGGGCAGAGTACCCGATGGGAGCTAACATCTACCTCTACGGAGATCTGAGAACCTGGCTTCCTGCCTCCAGCTATCCTTCTTCTGTTTTTCATAATCCGAATAAGGTACCGCTTCCTGTTATGGCGCAGATCGGGCTTCGCATCCTGATTGGCCAGGATGAGGAGGAATAGCCGGTCTCATTGCAGAACAGCTTCTGTTTACAGTATTGAACAGATAAGGGCTTACTGATCATTCAGCGTTTTCCAAAGCAGGTCTTTTAGCTCTTTCAGGTTTTTCCCGGTAACGGAAGAGAAGAAGATATGGGGGATCTTTTCCGGCAGCTCCTTTTCTATTTCTTTGATCAGCTCCTCGTCCAGCATATCACTTTTGCTGATGGCAATAATAAACTGCTTATGGAGCAACTCCGGGTTGTATTCTTCGAGCTCCTTCAGCAGCACATCGAACTCCTTACGATGGTTCTCACTATCGGCAGGTATGAGGAACAGTAATATGGAGTTGCGTTCAATGTGGCGAAGAAAACGATGTCCCAGCCCTTTTCCCTCGGCAGCACCTTCAATAATGCCCGGAAGGTCTGCAATGCAAAAGCTTTTTCCTTCGCGGTATTCCACCATGCCCAGATTCGGCGTTAGAGTGGTAAATGCATAGTTGGCTATTTTAGGCCTGGCTGCCGTTACTACCGAAAGAAGTGTTGATTTTCCGGCATTCGGAAAGCCCACCAGGCCTACGTCTGCCAGTACTTTCAACTCCAGCACCTTCCATCCTTCCTCTCCGGGCAGGCCTGGCTGAGCATGTTCCGGAGCCTGATTGGTAGCCGTCTTGAAATTCGTATTTCCCAGGCCGCCCATACCGCCGGGCAGCCAGATCTTTTCTTCGCCATCCTGAAGGATCTCGATCTCCGTTTCACCGGTTTCCTCATCGCGGGCGATGGTACCTAAGGGAACTTCCAGTATGATATCTTTACCGTTTCGGCCTGTCC
>DATAHC010000465.1:0-2951 GCA_036263415.1 Flavisolibacter sp. | reverse complement strand
CTTGCCAATGCCAATCCGATCCTGCTGCTGGAGCTGTTCGACTCCTCCGGAATCAACACGGGAAGCTCGGGTATCGATCACGATATCGTAGCCACGCTGGATAACCAAAACAACCCGTTTTTCTTACTCAATAATTTTTATGAAAGCAACACGGACGACTACCAGAAAGGGACGGTGCGCTTTCAGTTGCCCCCGCTGGAGCCCGGGCCGCACAGCCTTAAGATCAAAGTGTGGGATGTGATGAATAATTCCAGCGAATATGTACTGGAGTTCACGGTGGTGAACACGGATGAATTGCGGCTGGCCCATGTACTGAACTACCCCAATCCCTTCACCACGTCCACCAGCTTCTGGTTCGAGCATAATATGCCGGGAACGGATCTGTCTGCCAAGGTAGAAGTGTTCACCGTAAGCGGGAAGCTGATAAAAACAGTAACGCAGACAATAAATACTACCGGAAACCGTTCCAGTGAGTTGACCTGGGACGGGAGGGATGAAACGGGGCGAAAGATTGGCCGGGGCGTGTATTTATACCGGCTGCGGGTACGCTCTTTTAATGGAAAAACGGCCGACAAGTGGGAAAGACTGGTCATTTTTTAAAGAGAATTGTCACAGTGTCGCATATTTATCAGTTTGTAAACCAAAACATTATAATTTCACGTTTTTTATAAATATCTTCTATGAGATCAACTGCTTTCAAGAGTGCTGCTATTGCTGTATTGATGGCCGGTTCTGTCCTTAAAGTAAGTGCGCAGACTGCCAGACCCATTAATGTAGTAACGACAGCCGTGCCCTTTCTGAGAATTTCTCCCGATGCCCGTGCCGGTGGTATGGGTGATCTTTCGCTGGCCACCTCACCGGATGCCAGCTCTTCTTATTACAACCTGGGAAAAGTGCCGTTCAACACCTCCCGTGCCGGTGTAAACCTTACCTATACGCCCTGGCTAAAGAAACTGGTGAATGATGTGTACCTGGCGTCGCTGGCCGGTTATTACAAGATGGATGACAACCAGGCCATTTCCGCTTCGCTGCGTTATTTCAGCCTGGGCCAGATCCAGTTCACCGATAATTTCGGTAACCTGCTGGGCAGCGGCAATCCCCGTGAATTCGGTTTTGACGTCGGCTATTCCCGAAAACTTTCCGAAGCCTTCGGTATCGGTGTCGGACTGAAATATATTTATTCCAACCTAGCTTCCGGCGCATCCGGTTCCACTTCCTATAAGCCCGGTAGTACGGTAGCCGGCGATATCGGTTTGTATTATAACCGTCTTTCCGAATCCGGACAGGGACTGGCCGTAGGTGCAGCCTTCACCAACCTTGGAGGCAAGATCTCCTATACCGACAATGCGGACCAGAAAGATTTCATTCCAGCGAACTTTGGAATTGGTGCTACCTATACCGGCGTTATGGATGAAAGCAACAAGATCACTTTCGGTATCGACGTAAATAAACTGTTGGTTCCAACGCCCCCGGTAGCTACCGGCGATGATGTGCGGGATGAAGCCAACCTGGCGGCCTATCGCAATAAAGGCGTACTGGGCAGCTGGTTCAGCTCGTTCGGTGATGCGCCGGGCGGCTTTTCAGAAGAGCTGAAGGAATTCCAGGTATCGCTGGGAGCGGAATACTGGTACAACAACCAGTTCGCCCTGCGTGCCGGTTATTTTTACGAGGACAAAACCAAGGGTAACCGCCGTTTCTTTACGGCCGGTGTCGGTATCAAATACAATGTATTCGGCCTGAACTTCTCTTACCTGGTACCTTCCGGTTCCGGCAACAACCAGAATCCATTATCGAACACGCTGCGTTTCTCGCTGGTGTTTGACCTGGATGCTACTTCCGAAGGTGGTGGTGATCAGTAAGGAAGCTGAAACAGTTTTATAAAAAGAGGGCTCAGCCCTCTTTTTTATTTGGATACCAATGGCATTCGCAGAAAACCCTTTCCTTCGTCATCCAATCCATAAAACTCCCGGACAGGAAATCCATTTTCCAACCGTATGTTATTCTCCATATATACTGCGAATCGTTCCGATCTTTTGATGCTGTATCGCACACCGTCAACCGAGATTTTCTTCCAGGTTCTCTGATCCAACGTTCCCTGGTAAAAATCGAGCATATGCGCCAGTTCATGTGCCAGGCCGATAAAGGCAGGCCTTGATTGGTTTCCGGTCCTATCGGGAACACTGACCTTCAGATCTGGATTCCATAAAAGAAAAGATGCAGATTCACCATCAGCGGCATTTCTGGAACGGCTGTATGAAATGCGGATACAGGCCGGCATTTCATACAGCCGTTCAATCAGCGCCTTTCCAGAGGGGCCTCCCATCCGGATGGAATCCAGCGCATCAAAAACCTTTTTTACGAATACCATCTGCTCATTGAGAATGGTGTCGCTATTACCGGAGGGCTCATTGTTTCTTATTGGAAACTGATAGGAACAGAGCCTGGGAGATACGGTTGATGAACCATTGGCGTCTTTGCCGGATAGCCATACGGAAACTCCTATAGTGTCCTCATGAAAACTTTCAAAACCAGCCTTCGAGTAAGCCATAATTGAAGAGAGATGAAGCAGAATAATCACCTGGATAATTGCTATATACTTCATATCTTAATTTTCACGAAAAGGTAGATGGAAGCAGAGGGTCTGCTTGTAAAGTGCCTGACAGGATTTCTATGATAAGCGATAAGGAAATGTTAAGAGAATGGAAGGCTTTCCCAGGATGGCCTATTGGATAAACTAGTATATAAAACAAAAAGACCCCTGTAAAAACAGAGGTCGTCTTTTAACTATTGTTCACATTCACATGGGAACCGTACAATAATATTGGACACTGACCTACCTATTTGTATAATGGTTGACATAAAGCAAATTTTCCTGGTAAGAATCCGGGGTTAGACGCACTAC
This sequence comes from Flavisolibacter sp., assembly GCA_036263415.1. GTDB lineage: Bacteria > Bacteroidota > Bacteroidia > Chitinophagales > Chitinophagaceae > Flavisolibacter. Next base: position 49 of record DATAHC010000465.1, on the reverse strand, counting down.
ATGCTCCAATAGAAAGACCCCTGTAGAAACAGAGGTCGTTTACCTTTTT
>DATAHC010000464.1:0-3441 GCA_036263415.1 Flavisolibacter sp. | reverse complement strand
TCCTTTTTTAGTGAGGCACTCACCTTTAAACCATCAATGAACTGATATAGGATCTCTTTATTGATTACTGTTTTCCCCCGGGTCAGCTCTTTCAGGGCTTCATACGGATTAGGATATTGTTCTCTTCGTAAGATAGTTTGTATGGCTTCGGCCACTACAGCCCAGTTATTATCCAGGTCTTCGCTGATCTTAGAATCATTCAATAACAACTTGTCAATACCTTTTGAAATGGATTTCAGAGCTAGGATCGTATGAGCAAAAGGATTGCCCATATTACGTAAAACAGTGGAATCAGTAAGGTCCCGTTGAAGTCTGGAAACGGGCAATTTAGAAGACAAATGCTCGAATAAGGCATTCGCCAAACCCAGGTTTCCTTCAGCGTTTTCGAAATCAATAGGATTTACCTTATGTGGCATAGCAGATGATCCCACTTCGCCAGCCTTAGTTTTTTGTTTAAAATAATCCATTGATATATAGGACCACATGTCTCTGCAGAAATTAATGAGAATGGTGTTAATACGTTTCAAGCTATCGAACCCCGCAGCCAGATTATCGTAGTGCTCAATCTGAGTGGTGAACTGCAAACGCTGTAACCCAAGTATATTCTCCAGAAATTCATTGGAAAAACGAATCCAGTCCGTTTTGGGAAAAGCAATGGAATGTGCGTTGAAATTCCCGGTGGCACCACCAAACTTTCCGGATATCGGTACTTGTAAAAGTAAATTTACCTGGTTGTCAAGTCGTTCTGCAAATACCATAATTTCCTTTCCTAAACGGGTGGGGCTTGCTGGCTGACCATGCGTTTTAGCAAGCATGGATATACCTTCCCAGCTTTTTGCCAATCGCTTTAGGGTATTTGACAAGTTCAATATGGCCGGAAGGTATTCAATCTCAAGGGCATCTTTCCAGGCCATGGGAATAGCAGTATTATTGATATCCTGAGAGGTGAGTCCGAAATGTATCCATTCCTTTACTTCACCGGCATTCCATTCATCTAACTTTTTCTTTAAAAAATATTCAACTGCCTTTACATCGTGATTAGTGATCGATTCAATCTGTTTGATTTCATTTGCCTGTTCAACATTAAAATGATCCTTCAGTTCTTTTAATTTACGGATGGTTGTTACCGGTAACTTGAAAAAGCCTTTTCTGGCTAAAAGAAGAAAATATTCAATCTCGACCCATACACGATATTTGATCAGGGCGAATTCTGAAAAATAAGAATCGAGAGATTCTACCTGTGAGCGATAGCGTCCGTCGATAGCACTGATAGCAGAAAGTTTGTTCAGTTCCATATAACCGTATTAAGGTAAGAATAACCGGAAGTTGCTCTTTAAGGTACAACTAGGTTTATCTTTGCGCGCAAAACTATAACATTTGAAGAAGATACGGGTTGCAGCTGTAAGTTATCTGAATACCAAGCCTTTGTTATATGGTCTCAAACACCATCCGGTTCTCAATGAGATCGAACTGGTAGAAGATTACCCTTCCAGGATTGCTCAAATGCTGATTGAGGATAAAGTAGACATTGGATTGATACCCGTGGCAGCTACTTTACAACTGAAAGAATGGTCTATTGTGGGCAATTATTGTATAGGTAGCACAGGAAAAGTAGCTTCTGTATGTCTATTCAGTCAGGTTCCGATGGAAGAAATTGAAACAGTACTACTCGATTATCAATCACGAACATCTGTAAATCTTGCCAGGATTCTGCTAAAGGAATACTGGAAAAAAGACATTCAATTCATTGAAGCGAATGGTGAAGATTATATTGAACAAATTAAAGGTACTGTAGCAGGTGTTGTGATAGGTGACAGGGCTTTAATTAAACGGAAAGAATCTAAATACATTTATGATCTTGCCGAAGCCTGGCACCTGCATACCGGACTTTCTTTTGTTTTTGCTGCCTGGATTTCCAATAAAAGAATACCTGGTGACTTTATTGCTTCATTTGATGAAGCGAATGCAATGGGATTGTCTCAAATAGATAAAGTAATTCGTGAAAATCCTTTCCCTTATTATGATCTGAAAGATTATTATAATAATTGCATTAGCTATACACTTGATTCAGATAAACGGAATGGATTGCAGCTTTTTTTATCAAAATTATCCTGAAGTAATTAAAATATGTTTATATATTAGATTCGTCTTTAGACGTCGCCAAAACTAATGAAAACAATTTTCGCTTTATTAATTTTCCTCGGTAGCACTACCTATGCTTTATGCCAGAATAAAGCGGCTTATTTAAATTCCTTAGGTCAATACTATAGATGTGGTGATGTAAGTGTTACCGGAAATCAACTTACTGTCGAAGCTCTCGTTAAAATGGATGGTACCGGTTATTATATGACAGGTATGAGTGCATTTGATATTGTTTCCAAGCATAGGGGAGCTTCTGATATAAACTATTTACTAAGGCCAGATCACTGCGAGTTGACAACTACAGCCGGTTATTATTATACAACGTTGACGCCATCAAGTTTTATAAAGGATTCGTTTTATCACATGGCAATGGTTTATAATGGATCTTCCCTTAGGTTCTATGTAAATGGATGTTTGTTCTCTGAAACGCCCGCCACGGGCAATGTTGTAACAAATTCCTACATAACAACAATAGGCCAACTTGCCTCTGACCCCGGCCTGATATATAATGAACAATTCTTTGGATATATAGATGAAGTAAGAATATGGCAGCGGGCCAGAACGGATTTAGAACTCAGGGAAAACATGCAGGATTTGCCATCCCCCTCGACTCAAACAGGATTATTGGCCTATTATAAATTTGAAGGAAACTCGGTGAATGTTCAGGGGAATGCTGCATTTAATGCAGTACCCAATGGGGGTGCAACTATATTAAGCCAGCCTGGTTTCACTAAAGCAAAGCCACTACATGCATCCTTTTTTATCCAGTCAACCTGTTTATCTCCAAAAGGATCAATTGTTGCAGTAGGGGAAGGTGGTATCAGTCCGGTAAAATATTCCCTCAATGGTGGTCCTTACCAATCTTCAGGGCAATTCACTGACTTATTACCGGGCAATTATGTGGTGAGTGTAAAAGGAAGCGGTTCTGGTTGCGTTTTCGATACTTCCATAAATATCACCAATGCATATGTCGATCTGGGACCAGATAAAAATATTTGCATAGGAGACAGTGTTTTGCTAGATGCGGGCAATAGTGGTGCATCATACGTTTGGCAGGATGGCTCAACGGAAAAGTTCTTCAAAGCTCGGGACAGTGGGTTGTACTCCGTTCAGGTAATATCAGGTATGTGCAAAAGCGATGATTTTATTCATATAGGATTTGAAACGGCTCCTTCCATCCTAAACCTCAGCGATACATCTATTTGCAGAGGAAGCTCCTTAATATTTAACCATACTGCTGATCCTTCACTAACTTACCAATGGACTCCGGCAACTTTCCTTTCTGATGCCTCACTTCCT
>DATAHC010000463.1:0-1772 GCA_036263415.1 Flavisolibacter sp. | reverse complement strand
AGGCTTTGTAGAAAGTAGTGTCTTCTTTCACCCGTTGGAGGAAGCGAACCACATCGAGATCATTCCGGATGACCACTTCGCTGAGCACGGTTTCGCGGCCCAGTCTTTTGGCATCAGCGGAATCTTCCTGGGCTGAAGCGGTAAAAGAGAGCAGCAACCATATGGCTAATAGGGCCGGCTTCATTTTTTTGGGAAGAGCATGCGGTAGTCCACCTTCACATTGCCTTTAGAGATATCGTCCAGCTTGCGCTTGAGCAGCTTGCGCTTGAGCGGTGAGAGGTGATCGATAAAGAGCTTGCCATCGATATGGTCGTATTCGTGAAGAATGATGCGGCCGGTTATACCGTTGAAAGTCTTGCGGTGGGTTTTGAAGTTCTCGTCCTGGTACTCCAGGGTCACCGCTTCGGCGCGGCGGATGTCTTCCCGTATCTTGGGGATGCTGAGGCAACCCTCATTATAGGGCCAGTCATCACCCTGTTCCTCAACGATATGAGCGTTGATAAAGACCTGCTTTACGCCGGGTGCATCAGGATAATTCTCTTCCTTTCTTTCTTCCTCATCCATATTCGTGAAGATCTGCGCACTGTCGATCACGAATACGCGTATATCGCGGTTGATCTGCGGCGCGGCCAATCCGACCCCATTGCTGGCATACATGGTCTCCCACATATCTTCCAGCAGTTTGGGAAGATCGGGATAGTTGCTGTCGATATCGCTGGCTACCTTTCTTAAAACCGGATGTCCGTACGCTACAATAGGAAGAATCATACTTCGGATGCTTTTCTTTTGATCGGCGGCAAAGGTAACAGAATGAAGCTAAAAATAATGTTGTAAATACTCCTGTAACATAATGGTGGCGGCAATTTCATCCACCATGGCCTTATTCTGCCGCTGCTTCTTTTTCAGTCCCATCTGCAGCATGGCCTGGGAGGCGAGCTTCGACGTAAAGCGCTCATCCACTTCTTTGATCGGCAGGGCCGGGAATTGTTTCTGAAACTCCTTAATGAATTTTTGCACGAGCGGGGTGGCATGGGTAGCCGAATCGTCCCAGTTGACAGGCATGCCTATAATGACCAGTTCCACTGCTTCCTTTGCGAAATATTCCTTCAGGAAAGGCATTAGTTTCGGCGTTTCCACGGTACAGAGACCGGTAGCAATGATCTTCAACGGATCGGTCACTGCCAGGCCGGTACGCTTGCCGCCATAGTCAATAGAGAGGATGCGGGACATGGTTGTAATGTAAAATGAAAAAAGGAGATTCCATTAAATAGCACGGAATATCAGCAGGTCGGCAATGACAAATACCGCGAACACCACGCTGGCGATACCATTGGTAGTCATAAAGGCCAGGTTCACCCGGCGCAAATCTGTTGGCTTTACGATCGAATGCTGATAGATGAGGCAGCTGCAGAAGACGACCACACCGATCCAGTACAGGAAATGAAAAGCCCCATAAAAACCGGCAGCGATAACGGCCGCAGCGCTTAATAAGTGCAAGCCTTCGGATACATGCAATGCTTTGGCCTTACCCAGCCAGGCAGGGATAGAATAAAGCTGTTGCGACTGATCGAACTCCACATCCTGCAGTGCATAAATAATATCGAAGCCACTGACCCAGCAGATCACCGTCAGGGAGAATAAGATCGGTAGCAATTGAAAAAAGCCCGTAACCGCCAGAAAGGCACCGATGGGCGCCAGTGACAACCCCAATCCAAGGATCAGGTGGCAGAGCGGTGTAAAACGCTTGGTATAGCTATAGCCCAACACCACAG
>DATAHC010000462.1:0-6037 GCA_036263415.1 Flavisolibacter sp. | reverse complement strand
ACGCTTTATGAACTCCAGCCTTTACTACGAGTTCATATACCTGAGCTATCTCCTTCAATGATTCAGCATCACAGCCAGAAACCACCTTAATAATCGTAGCGAGTGTGTGTTTTTTGTCGCCCGGGTTAATACGTTCCGGAGAATATCCCAGTTTAAAATCAGTGACGTTCTTCAATCCAGAAAGCTTTTCTATGATCGGGAGACAGTCTTCCTCTGTACAACCCGGGTATACAGTAGATTCAAATACAATATAATCGCCCTTCTTTACTACCTTACCGATCGTTTCAGAAGCTTTTTGTACCGGCGTAAGATCAGGCACATTATGTTCATCAACCGGTGTGGGAACGGCCACAATATAAAATTGCGCTTCTCTCAGAACGTCCAGAGAATTGGTAAACGTGATATCGCAGCCTTCGAACGCTTCCTTTTCCAATTCATTACTGGGATCTATCCCCTGCTTCATCATCTCAATACGCTTCGCATTGATATCAAATCCAATTACGGATACTTTACGGGCAAACTCCAAAGCGATCGGCAAACCAACATACCCCAGTCCGATTACAGCCAGCTTTGCTTTTTTCTCTACTAATTCCTGATACATTATTTAGTTTAACCTTGTAGCGTTATTTAATACTGACAAATTCTTTAGGCTGCCGGTTCCATTCTTCCGCCGGCAATGATTTGAAGTATTCATATGTGGTGGCAAGACCTTCCTTTCTTCCGACCTTCGGTTCCCAACCCAGAATTGATTTTGCCTTGGTTATATCGGGCTTTCTTTGCTTGGGATCATCCGCCGGTAACGGCTTATAGGTAATTTTTACCTTACCTCCTGTAAGCTTCAAAACTTCCTCAGCAAAATCCTTCAGTGAAATCTCATCCGGATTGCCAATATTTACTGGGAGGTGGTAGTCACTTAGTAAAAGCCTATAGATTCCTTCCACCAGATCATCCACATAACAGAAGGAGCGCGTTTGTGAACCGTCGCCAAATACAGTCAGGTCCTCACCTCTTAAAGCCTGACCAATGAAAGCGGGTAAGGCCCGGCCGTCATTGAGTCGCATTCTGGGGCCATAGGTATTGAATATCCTGATGATCCTTGTTTGCACGTTATGGAAGGTATGATAGGCCATGGTAATGGACTCCATGTACCTTTTAGCTTCATCATACACGCCACGGGGTCCAACAGGATTCACATTTCCCCAGTATTCTTCGGTTTGCGGATGAACCAGCGGATCTCCGTAAACTTCGCTGGTTGAAGCCACCAGGATCCGGGCATTCTTGGCTTTCGCCAGACCCAGACAATTATGTGTACCCATGGCACCCACCTTCAGGGTCTGAATCGGAATTTTCAGGTAATCGATCGGACTGGCGGGAGAGGCAAAATGCAGGATATAGTCCAGCGAGCCGGGAAGGTGAATGAACTTGGTAATATCGTGATGATAAAATTCGAAATCGGGTAATTTGAACAGGTGTTCAATATTAGCAAGGTCGCCGGTGATCAGGTTATCCATTGCAATTACATGATACCCTTCCTTTATAAAACGGTCACATAAATGAGAGCCCAGAAATCCGGCGCCACCGGTGATCAATATTCTTTTTTTCATTAAACAAGTTTGGGTTGGTTAACCAGCGGCCTTCCGATACTTTCATAATGGAAGCCTTTCTTTTCCATGGTTTGTACATCGAATACATTCCTTCCGTCAAAAATGACAGGATCCTTAAGCAGAGAAACGATCTTATCAAAATCAGGGGTTCTGAATTCGTTCCATTCCGTAGCGATGATCAGTGCGTCAGCATTCTCCAGGCACTCATATTGTGTTTCTGTATAGCTTACCTTATCACCGATAACGCCTTTAACGTTGGTCATACCCTCCGGATCGAATGCGGAAACGGTAGCGCCTGCATCGATCAGTGCATCGATAATTTCCAGTGCCGGAGCCTCACGGATGTCATCCGTATTGGGCTTGAAGGCCAGTCCCCAGATAGCAAAATGCTTCCCGTTCAGGTCATTATTATAATACCGGTTGATCTTGGATACCAGATGTCGTTTCTGGCGTTCGTTGACATCTGTTACCGCATTCAGTATCTTGAACTCGTAACTAACCTCTTTTGCTGAGTGTACCAGCGCCTTCACATCTTTCGGGAAGCAGCTTCCGCCGTATCCGATACCAGGAAACAGAAAGCGCTTGCCGATTCTTTCATCACTACCGATCCCCTTACGCACCATATCCACATCAGCACCTAAACGCTCACACATCTGAGCTATTTCGTTCATAAAAGAAATCTTGGTAGCCAGGAACGCATTGGCAGCGTATTTGGTTAATTCAGCGGAACGCTCATCCATGAATACAATGGGATTACCCTGGCGTACATAAGGTCCGTACAATTCTGTTAACAATGCCTTGGCCCTTTCAGAAGTAGTACCGATAACGATCCGGTCGGGCTTCATAAAATCTTCTACAGCCACACCTTCCCTCAGAAACTCAGGGTTGGATACGACATCGAATTCTCCTTTGTAGTTTTTAGCAATAGCTGCGTGTACTTTCTCGGCGGTTCCGACCGGTACAGTGCTTTTATCAATAATGATTTTATAATCCGTAAGTATTTTGCCAATATGTTCAGAAACGCTTAAAACGTATTGCAAATCGGCTGAACCATCTTCCCCGGGAGGCGTAGGCAAAGCCAGAAAAACGATCTCAGCCTCTTCCAATCCTTCCTTAAGATCGGTTGTGAAGGACAGGCGCTCTTCCTTGAGGTTTCTTTCAAAAAGCTTTTCGAGACCCGGCTCGTAAATGGTGATCTGGCCATTTCTGAGTTTGTTGACCTTGCGCTCGTCTATATCGACGCAGCAAACGTGGTTTCCGGTTTCAGCGAGGCAGGTTCCGGTAACGAGACCTACATAACCTGTTCCAACGACAGCAATTCTCATAAGTACTTATTGATTTAAAAATTCCAAAACTTTAGATGTTATAAAATTCAATTGCGTTTCATCCATTTCGGTGTGCATAGGAAGAGAGATTACACGCTCTGTTAACCAATCGGTTACAGGCAGTTCCGTAGCTGAAGAGTCGAACTGTGCGAACATCTTTTGACGATGTGCGGGCACAGGATAATAAATCATCGACGGAATGTTATGCGCTGCAAGATAATCATGGAATTTGTTTCTATCAATACCCTCCAGAATTAAAGTATACTGATGAAATACGTGCCGGGACTGCGGATCGCGGTAAGGCGTGGTGACCTTAGGATGCGCTTTGAAAGCTGCATCATAGAAATCGGCAACTGCTCTTCGGGCATTGATGTAAGACTCCAGATAACGCAGTTTGATCTCCAGCACGGCAGCCTGGATCGTATCAAGCCTGCTGTTGCACCCTACCATATCATGATAGTAGCGCTTTGATTGCCCATGGTTGGCAATCATTCTGATCTGATCGGCCAACTGATCGTCATTGGTCATGATAGCACCGCCATCACCATAACCACCCAGGTTCTTGGAGGGAAAAAAGGACGTGGTTCCTATGGTTCCGATCGAGCCGGTTTTCTTTACCGAACCATCCGGAAAATGGTATTCTGATCCGATAGCCTGTGCATTATCTTCTATAACAAACAGGTTATTGGCCGCAGCAATTTTAAGGATCGCATCCATATTGGCCGACTGACCATATAAATGAACCGGTACAATAGCTTTAGTTTTCGGTGTAATCGCTTTCTGTATGCTTTCCGGGTCAATACAAAATGTTTTAGGGTCCACCTCAACAAAAACAGGCGTCAGTTTCAGCAAGGCGATAACCTCCGTAGTAGCTATATACGTAAAGGAAGGAGTAATTACCTCGTCTCCGGGTTGAAGATTCAATGCCATCATGGCAATCTGTAATGCATCTGTTCCATTGGCACAGGGAATAACATGTCTGACATTATGATAGGCTGCCAGAGCAGTGGCAAATCCGTTAACCTGTGGGCCATTAATGAAAGCAGCGCTTTCGATAACGTTTAGTACAGCCGTATCAATTTCCGATTTGATCTTCTGATACTGCTGCTTCAAATCAACCATCTGAATGGGACGCATCTAATTAATTTTAATGTATAATGGCCCGCTCTGCAAGGTATCCGGAATGTATATCAGGGATATGGTAACGGGCGGGCAAAAATAGGAAAATATGCCTTGGGTGGGAGCATAGTTATAATTTTACCAGTTTTAAAGAGATAAATCTTGGTCGCAATTTATACGCTGATCGTCCGGATCTATGGATTACTTATCAGAATGGCTTCGTTCTGGAATGAGAAAGCGCGTTTGTGGGTAGAGGGCAGAAAAGAGGTATTTGCATTTCTCGAGAAGTCACTTCTGCCAACAGACCGGATCATCTGGATTCACTGTTCCTCTGCCGGAGAATTTGAACAGGGCAAACCGGTCATTGAAAAATTAAGGCTGGAATATCCGGATCATAAAATACTTATCAGCTTTTTTTCACCCTCCGGTTACAAAGTCGCTTTAGGCTATAAATATGCCGATCTGATCTGTTACCTGCCACTGGATACTCCAACCAATGCTACTAAATGGCTGCACACCCTACATCCCGAGCTCGTGATCTTTGTTAAGTATGAATTCTGGTATCATTATCTTAAAGCTTTATATACCAGCGAGATACCTACTCTATTGATCTCTGCTGTATTCAGGCAAAGCCAGGTATTTTTCAAAAGGTATGGTGCTTTCTACCGAAGGATTCTGACATTTTTCCAAACCATATTTGTTCAGGATCAGTTGTCCCGAGACCTGCTTCAACAGATAGAGATACAAAATGTAGACATAAGCGGCGATACCCGGTTTGACCGTGTGGTCACTATAGCGGAACAGTTCGAGGAACTGCCTGGAATAGCAGCCTTTATTAAATCTGAGCCCGTACTTGTTGCCGGCAGTACCTGGGAGGACGATGAAGACTGCCTGGCAACCATAAACGACCTCAAACTGATCCTGGCACCCCATGAAATCAATGAGGCACACCTTGCGACTATTGAGAGAAAGTTTCCAGGAAGTCAACGCTATTCCCGGTTCCTGGAAACCGGTAAGGCCGGACGGGTTTTGATTATTGATAATATTGGTATGCTTTCCCGTCTATATCACTATGCAACCCTTGCCTATATTGGCGGAGGATTTACCAAAGACGGGATTCATAACATCCTGGAAGCAGCCGTATATGGGAAACCAGCTATTATTGGACCGAATTATGCCAAATATCGTGAGGCCGTAGAACTTATTGATAGAGGGGCAGCATTCAGCCTGGCGCAAAAGCAGGGACTGGCGAATCTAATCAATTCATTGATCAAAGAACCTGAAAAATACAGGCAGTCTGGCCGGTTGGGCTATGATTATGTGCAGGAACACCGGGGGGCTACCGTAAAAATCGTTTCCTTTATTCAGGAGAATCGTCTTCTGACGAGATGATAAAAATGCTGAACGATCTCTTTACTATCGTTCCATCCTAATTTGAATTTCAGTTCCCGGTTCATCCAGTATTCTGCTTCGGATAGGATATTGAAGCCATTAATGGTTTTAATACTTCTTTCATACATTGCTTCATCGCCCCGGAATAATTCACTTACAAAAGTGAACCGATCATTGATACCAATTCCTTTTCTTAGGTCTTTAATAGGCGAATCTTTCAATACATGCGCTAATTCTGTCTTTTCCTGCTTCAGCCGGTCATTCAGTGATTCTTTCGGACTTCCGATCGCTTCATGAACTTCTCTGCCAACCTGATGCTGTACCAGTGTAGGCGCCTCTTCAAAAAGGTTCGCAGATGAAAAGTACCCGGAAGGTGCTGCTGCAGGCTGCGGCTGCGCATAGATCTGGTGCTCCTGCGGTATGACCGGTCTGGCAATCGGTTCATTTTCCGCCTCTTTTTCCATTAAAGGAGCAGGCTGAGATGGTGTCAGGATAGCAACTTCCTCTTCAACTTGAGGGATCGCTTGCTTTTCGACTTCCGGAACGCGGGTCTCTGGGGCAAATCCCTGGCGAACGGGCATGATCACCGCAACCTTT
>DATAHC010000461.1:0-9601 GCA_036263415.1 Flavisolibacter sp. | reverse complement strand
CATGCAGTTCTTTCAGTAGTGTATAATCCACCGTTTCACTGGAAAGAGAGATGAGCAGTCCGTCCACTCCGCGGGCCGCCAGGTGCTGCACATTCACCTTTTCGCGTTCCTGCGATTCGTGGCTCTGGCTGATGATCACATGATACCCCCTGTTGTAGGCAATGGATTCAATGCCGTTGATGGCCTGAGAAAAGAAATTGTTGGCGATCTCACTTACTACCACGCCGATGGCGCGGGTCCTTCTTTCTTTAAGCGATAACGCAATGGGGTTGGGGCGGTAGTTGATCTTTTCCGCATATTCCAATACCTGCTTCTTGGTTTCGGTACTGATCTCATAGCTCCCTCTTAAGGCTCGTGAAACCGTTGAGGTGGACAGGTTCAAGGCTTTGGCTATGTCTTTTATGGTGACGCTGTCGAATTTCATTCTGGTGGTGCGTTTAAGCCCTGAATAGGAACTTAAATGTATTGAATTTTAAGCGATAAGCGATTTGCAAACGTTCTCGGTAACGATTGCGTAAATAAATTTCAGGCTTACGATTGCCGGCAGGGAATACTTGTTTAGACTTGTTAAGGGAAGAATAGAAATACAGTAGAACGATCCCGACTAAACTTCAAGCTTGTATATGAAAAGTAAACTGCTTCTTTATTTACTCTTTTCGTTTTCCTTTGTTTTCACCTGGGGCCAGGGTCGCCAGATCACGGGCCAGGTTACTTCCGACAGTACGCAGCAGGCGCTGCCCGGTGTAACGGTCGCGCTGCAAAATACCAAAACCCTGACAACTACCGACCGTAACGGCCGCTTTACTATTACCGTGCCTTCCGACAATGCCGTACTGGTATTCACCTCGGTGGGATTTGCCACGCTGGAGGTTCCCGTTGGTAACCAGTCCAGCTTCCAAGTGCGCCTTATCAGCACCGCTTCGGCACTGGACGTCGTGGTGATCGGCTACCAGACGGTGCGTCGTCGCGACCTGCTGGCGTCGGTATCTTCCGTAAGTGCGCGTGAACTGAAAGATATTCCCATCAACTCCGCAGCAGAAGCACTGAATGGACGGCTCGCCGGTGTTACCGCCACCACTTCCGAAGGCTCGCCCGATGCAGCCGTGCGGATCCGCGTTCGTGGTGGGATGTCTATTACGCAGGACAATTCACCGCTATATATTATCGATGGCGTTCAGGTGGAAAACGGCCTGTCCACCATTTCCCCGCAGGATATTCAAAACATCGATGTTCTCAAAGATGCTGCGGCAACTGCCATTTATGGCGCCCGCGGTGCCAACGGTGTGATCGTGATCACCACGAAAAGTGGTCGCCCCGGCCGTACGGTAGTCAGCTATAACGGGCTGGTGGGCATCAAATACCTGCCGAAAAAGCTGGACGTTCTCTCTCCTTACGATTATGTCCTTTACCAGTCGGAGCGCTCCCGCGGCAGCAGTACCGACAGTTCCACCTTTACCAAAAATTTCGGCACTACCTGGGACACACTTGCCAATTATAAAAATGTTCCTGCCGTAGACTGGCAGGACCAGGTGTTCGGCAATACCGGCCATATGCAAACACATAATGTGAACCTGTCCGGTGGCACGCGAAAGCTGACCTTCAATTTCGGCTATACGTATAATGAAGACAAGGCCATCGTGATCAATTCCAGCTACCAGCGCCACCTGTTCAACCTCAAGGGAAATTATAAGATCACCGATAACCTCAGCGTGGGTGTTACCAGCCGTTACACCCGCCAGTACGTATTCGGAGCCGGTGTTTCTTCCGAACAGGGCTCTGCCTACAACCGCCTTCGCAACGCCGTGCGGTACCGGCCATTCTTATCGGCCAACCAGGACCTGGACGATGCCGATCCGCTGGCCGATCCGAATGTGGGTAATGGCCTTACGCTGTACAACCCGATACAGCTGGCGAATGCCGAGAACCGTAAAAAGACAACAGATGCCTATAACGTTACCGGAAACCTGAGCTATACCTTCCTGAAGCATTTTACCTTCCGGTCCACCTTCGGCTATGACCATAATGAATTCATGGACCGCCAGTTCAATGATTCCATCACGCCGAACTCCATTATCAATGGCGGAAGGCTGCCCATCGTGAACCTGGATACGATTACCCGCAACATCATAACCAATTCCAATGTGCTGAGCTATTCCCTGAAGGGGATCGCCCAGAAGCATGATATCGATGTGCTGGTAGGGGAGGAAACCTATGAGCTGCGCACCGAAAGCCGCTCTAATATTTTCCGCAACTACCCGGCCGGCACCGGTTACCTGGACGCCTATGCGCATACCGATCGCGGGGTTCCCTTCACCGGCTATCCGCGCCTCGGCAAATCGAAGTATACCAATCTCTCCTTCTTCGGCCGCATCAATTATGCCTTTCAGGATAAATACCTTTTCTCCTTCAATGTAAGAGCGGACGGCGCTTCCAAATTCGCGCCCGGACGGCAGTGGGGTTACTTCCCGGCCGGCTCACTGGCCTGGAGGGTGAAGAGTGAGAAGTTCCTGAAGCATGTGGATGCCATCAGTGACCTGAAGTTCCGCTTCGGTTATGGATCGGTAGGGAACAACCGGATCAATGATTACCTGTTCCTGACCACCTTCCGAAATGACGGGAACTATTATTATGGTCTGAATAATCTGGCCACCAATGCCTACTATCCCGCCAGCCTCGTGAATCCCTTCCTGCAATGGGAGACCACCATCAACCGCAACCTTGGTCTCGACCTGGGCCTGTTCAAGGGCCGCCTCAACCTGTCTGTGGATGTGTATAACAACAGCTCCAAAGACCTGTTGCTGAATGTGCCCATCGCCTCTACCTTCGGCTACGCCTCCCAGCTGCAGAATATCGGCAAGACCAATAACCGCGGTATAGAAGTGCAGTTGAATGCCCTTGTGATGAAGGGGAAGGATAATTTCAGCTGGAATGCCAGTTTCAATATCTCTTCCAATAAGAATAAGATCGAAGCGCTGGGCACCGGACAAACCTATTTCTATGCCGATCCCAGCTGGGGCGTATCGGGCCAGCCGGCCGATTATATCCAGCGTATCGGCGATCCGGTTGGCGCCATGTGGGGACTGGTAACAGACGGCTTCTATACCGTGAACGATTTCAATTATGATGCGGCCACTTCCGTTTATACCCTGAAGCCCGGCGTGGTCACCAATAGTGCCATCATCGGCGTGGTGCAACCCGGCTCCATTAAATTCAAAGACCTGAATAACGATGGTAAGGTGGACCTCGACAACGACCGCACCATTATCGGCAATGCACAGCCGAAGTTCTACGGAGGCCTGAACCAGCAATTCACCTGGAAGCGGTGGGATGCCAGCGTGTTCGTAAATTTCTCTTATGGCAATGATATATACAATGCCAACAAGATCGAACTGACCAATGGCTATACGCCCAATGCGAATATGCTCGATATCATGGAGGGCCGCTGGAAGGTGGTGACCGCAACCGGTGCTACGGCCCAGTGGGTGAACGCGTCGAACCAGGCCGTAGGCATTGCGCCGGACCAGCTGTCCGCCCTGAATGCCAATGCCACCATCTGGCAGCCGCTCCGGAGTGCCGGTGCCTTTTATCCGCATTCCTGGGCCATTGAAGACGGATCGTTCCTTCGCCTGAATAATATGACGATCGGATACACGGTTCCGCTGAAAAGCGTGGGCAGTATCAAAATCACCCGCCTCCGTTTTTACCTGACGGGTAATAACCTGGCCATCCTTACAAATTATTCCGGCTATGATCCTGAAGTGAGCGTGCGAAACAATCCGCTTACGCCCGGGCTGGACTATTCCGCTTACCCGAAAAGCCGCAGCTTCATTTTTGGTGTCAATGCCTCATTTTAATCATTCATTCAAGGACTTACTATATGAACCGTTTTATTTCCAAGCATCTTACCGCCATCCTGGCTGCTTCCTTACTGGTAACAGCACCCGGTTGTAAAAAATACCTGGATCAGAAGCCCATTACCGAGGTGAGCTCGGATGTGGTATTCTCCGACGTGTCCAGTGCTTATAAGGCCCTTATTGCCGCTTACAGCCGTTTGGCGGGACAGGAAGGGTATGGCCAGCGGCTGAGTCTCTACTATACCGTGGATACGGATGAAATGCAGGGACCCACCGGCGCTTCGGATGGTGACCGCCGCGATATCGCCCGTTACAGCGCCACCTCCGGCAATGCACAGATCGAAAAACCCTTCAACCAGTTGTTCCAGGGGATCGAATATGCGAACATCTGCATCGATAACATTCCAAAGATGGCACTGTATACTTCCGGTTCCGACCAGGAAAAGAAGCAACTGCAGCGCATGTACGGAGAAGCACTGACCCTGCGCGCCCAATTCTATTTTGAAGCCATTCGTAACTGGGGCGATCTTCCGGAACATTTCACCTCTGCTGCCAACCAGGCCTTGCAGGATCCCTTTCCTGCACGGACCGACCGGGATGTACTTTATGGAAAGCTGCTTGAAGACCTGAAAACGGCGGAAGGCCTGGTGCCCTGGAGAAATGAAGTTGCCTCCATCGGCGACCCGGCCGATGAGCGCATTACCAAAGGAACCATTAAGGGCATACGCGCCCGTATGGCACTCTACCGCGGTGGCTATTCGCTACGCCAGGACGGTACCATGAAAAGGGGTGCCGATTATCTTACATATTATCAGATGGCCAAAGAAGAAACCAACGATATCATGACCTCAGGGCAGCATTCGCTGAACCCCAGTTTCCGTTCCTTATGGAAAGACCAGGTGAATGCCCATGCCGTTACGGATCCCAATGGTGAACTGATGTTCCAGGTGGCTTCGGTTGGCGGTACTTCCATCGAAGACAGCCGCCTCGCCTATTATAACGGTCCGAGGATGGGTTCTTCCATTGGCAATGGCGCCATTAATGTACTGGGCACTTATTTCTATCTCTTCGATTCAACCGATACCCGGAGAGACGTTACCATCGCTACGTATACCATTGCCGCGAACGGCACTACCAAAACCGGGCTTCCCATCACTACCATCACCGATGGCAAATGGCGCCGGGACTGGATCACCAATCCTTCTTTCTCACCCACATTTTCCGGGCAGTTCCTCGGACTGAAATGGCAGATCCTCCGCTATTCCGATGTGCTGCTGATGTTCGCGGAAGCGGAAAATGAATTGAACGGTCCTACCGCCGCCGCCTACAATGCACTCAATATGGTGCGCCGCCGGGGTTACGGTAAACCGATCGGTACAGCCGATCCTGCCATCGATCTGAGTAGCCTGAGCAAGACCGATTTTTTCAAAGCCATCGTGCGGGAGCGTTCCCTGGAACTGGGAGGAGAAGGCGTGCGTAAGTATGACCTGATCCGCTGGAACCTGCTGGGAACTGCCCTGACCGAAACGAAAGCCAACCTGGCCAAGCTCGCAGCTGCTACCGCTATGACGGGCTATTCCTACATGCTGAATCCGCCTACATATGCCCTGACCGGAACCTTGCCGATAGCCATGTATTATAAAAACAATTCGACTGCGGATGATGTGAACCTGTGGGCGAATTCCTTTTATAAGGCTGCACCGGCCTCCACGCCTTCCGGTACCACCAAGGTAAACTGGCTCACTTCTGCCATTACGACCACCAGCACCTCGAGACTGGCCACCGGCTATACCGGACCTGGACGCGCTGAGCTGCTGCCGGTACCCAACGCAGTGCGCACAGCCAATCCGAACTTCGGGCAGAATCCCGGCTATTAATGTATTAAGGGCGGCACAGGCGCCGCCCTTCTTTAATCCTGACATATGTTTCGCAAGCCCGTATCAATCCTCTTACTGTTTCATGCCCTGGTGTTTCAGAGCTGTGCCCAGACCCGGCCCATGGCTACGCCACAAGAGCCTGCCCTTGCCTTTCCAGGTGCAGAAGGGTTTGGTAAATACACCACAGGAGGCAGGGGCGGAAAGGTATGGATCGTAACCCATCTGAATGATGCAGGCCCGGGAAGCTTTCGCGAAGCGGCGCAGGCCAAAGGACCCCGCATGATCCTGTTCGCCGTATCGGGCACCATTCACCTGGAATCTAAATTATCCATTCGCGGCGATGTCACCATTGCCGGACAAAGCGCGCCGGGTGATGGGATCTGCCTGGCCGATAACAGTGTATCCCTCGGTGGCGATAACATTATTGTCCGTTACCTCCGGTTTCGCATGGGCGATAAGCATCAAAAAGGAGGCATGGTAAACGGTAACGGCGGCGATGATGCTTTCGGCGGAACAGGAAGAAAACATATTATCATCGACCACTGCACCATGAGCTGGAGTACCGACGAAGCCTTTTCCGTGTATGGCGGCGACAGTACCACGCTGCAATGGAACCTTATATCCGAACCCCTGAACTATTCCTATCATTTCGAAACCAGCGATAAGGATTATGAGCACCATGGCTATGGCGGTATCTGGGGGGGCCGGCACACTACGGCTCATCACAATTTGTTTGCCCATTGCGTAACCCGAACCCCGCGTTTTGACGGAAGCCGGAACATACCCGACGAGCTGGTCGACTTCCGGAATAACGTGATTTACAACTGGCAGTCCAACAACGTATATGCAGGAGAGGGAGGCCGTTACAATATCGTTGGTAATTACTACCGTCCCGGTCCGGATACCCGGCCTGCCGTTGTCACCCGCTTACTGAATCCCTATAAAAAAGAACCGGTGTTGCCCTATGGAAAATTTTACCTGCAGGGGAATGTACTGGAAAACGCACCCGCCATTACCGCGTACAACTGGAATGGTGTGGTGATGAATGAAGGAACCGCTGTCGATACCCTGCTGGCGAAAGCGGACCAGCCCTTTCCAGCTGTTTCCGTTGCTGCCGAACCGGCTGAAGCAGCCTATCAACGCGTTCTTCAAGGTGCCGGTGCCAGCCTGCACCGCGATACCCTAGACGCACGGATCATCCTTGATGTGATCCACCGTACGGGCCGCATCATCGATGTGCAGGGCGGTTACCCGCACGGAACGGCTTACGAACAGACCGTGCTGGCATGGCCCTTTCTGAAATCGGTTGCTGCGCCTGCCGATGCCGATCAGGACGGACTGCCGGATGCCTGGGAAAAAAAGCAGGGATTGAATCCCGCCGATGCTGCCGATGCTTCCCGCACCATGCCGGGATCTTCCTATACCTTTCTGGAGTATTATGTAAACAGCCTGGTACTTTAAAAAATGAAATATACAATAACCCTATTCTGCGCGCTCACCCTGGCTTCCTTTGCGCCGCTTCCTAAAAAAGTCCGCATCTGGATGGCCGGTGATTCTACCATGTCGGTGAAAGATACCAGGGCCTATCCGGAAACCGGCTGGGGCATGCCCTTCGTTTATTTTTTTGATTCCACGATACAGGTGGAGAACCTGGCGAAAAACGGCCGCAGTACCCGAACCTTTATCAGCGAAGGCCTGTGGCAGCAGATCGCTTCGCAGGCTTCGGAAGGCGATTACGTGCTGATCCAGTTTGGCCATAACGATGAATCGAAGGAGAAGACAGACCGTTATACCACACCGGAAGAATATAAGGCCAACCTCACCCGGTTCGTGCAGGAAGCGCGTGCGAGGAAGGCGACACCCATATTGCTGACGCCCGTCAGCCGCCGCAAATTTGTGGACGGCAAAGCAGTAGCCACGCACGAGCACTATGCACCACTTGTAAAGGAAGTAGCCGCTGCCTTGCAGGTGCCCCTGATCGACCTGGATACCCAGAGCCGGGAACTGTACCAGCAACTGGGAGAGGAGGCCTCAAAATTATTGTTCCTCCAGGTAAAGCCGGGCGAACACCCGAACTATCCGGAAGGTAAAACCGACAACACTCATTTCTCCGAGCTGGGCGCCCGGCTGATCGCAGAGATCGTGCTGCATAACCTTCAGGCAATGCCTATTTCCCTGAAGGAGCATCTCATTAAACCGGTAAAGAAATGAAACAGCTTTTTTTAATGGCCCTATTTTGGATCCTCTCCATCAGCTGCCCGGCACAGAAACGGATCGTAGTAGCACAGGATGGATCGGGAGCCTTTACGTCGGTACAGGCGGCCCTGAATGCCATTCCCTCCGGCACTACACAACCCGTAACACTTTTCATCCGCAAAGGCATCTATAAGGAAGTTATTATAGTGGACGCCACCAAGAGCTTTATCACACTGGAAGGAGAAGATAAGGACCAAACGGTCCTTACGTATGATCATCATGCCGGTACCCGGCTGCCCAATGGCGATACGCTCAATACCTGGACCTGCGCTTCCGTTTTTATTTATGGAAATGACATCCGCCTCCGTAACCTGACCATTCAAAATACGGCGGGCTTCACAGCCGGCCAGGCCGTTGCCCTGAGAGCGGAGGGCAATCGCATTGCCGTATGGAACTGCCGCATCACCGGTTTCCAGGATGTTCTGTTCCTGAGTGGTTCGGGCGTGAAGCATTATTTCCGGGACTGCTCTATTGAAGGCACCACCGATTTTATATTCGGTGCCGCCACAGCCGTTTTCCGTGATTGTCATATTCACTCCAAAAAGAATTCTCATGTTACGGCTGCCTCTACCAATTCCATTATACCCTATGGATTCGTTTTCATGAACTGCCGGCTTACGGCCGACAGCAACGTCACCAAGGTTTCGCTGGGACGGCCGTGGAGCCCTACCGCTTCGGTAACCTATCTGAATTGCTATATGGGCGCCCATATTATTCCGGAGGGCTGGAACAACTGGAAGAATGAAGCCAATGAAAAGACAGCACGTTATGCCGAATATCAGTCCACAGGGCCGGGCGCACAACCCGATAAGCGCGTCAGCTGGTCGCACCAGCTGACGCGTGAGGAAGCCAAACGCTATACGGTGCTTGATGTGCTGGGAACCTGGAACCCGGAGAAAGAACCGGCCCGGTAACGTTATCGGAAACGATTGCATAAAAAAAAGCAGGATAACCGGTGGTTATCCGTGAATATGTGAGTAGACTTGTTGCTGAAAGCAACCGGTTTATCAATAACCCTGTTTTCAAATTGTTGATCTATGCGCTATATGAATCTTTGCATACGTTTCCTATTGATTCTCTGCCTGCCTTGTGGCAGCCTTATGGCCCAGATCAAAAAACCACAGATACAAGCGACGCATTTCAGGAAGGACAGCTTTCCCATAGTTCGTTATGGAGCGAAGGCAAATGGAATGACCCTGAATACCAAAAGCATCCAGGCTGCTATTGACGCCTGCTCCACGAAAGGGGGCGGCGTTGTGGTGATCCCTTCCGGTCTCTGGATCACGGGGCCGCTGGTGCTGAAGTCGAATGTGAACCTGCACCTGCAGCAAAATGCCCTGCTTCAGTTTACCAAAGATTTCAGCCAGTACCCGCTGGTGGAAGGAAACTGGGAGGGCATTCCGCAAATGCGTAACCAGTCGCCCTTATCGGCGCAGGGCGCCGTGAACATCGCTATTACCGGTGAAGGCATTATTGACGGAGGAGGAGAAGCCTGGCGCATGGTGAAAAAAGACAAGCTCACCGAAACACAATGGAAAAGACTGGTGGCATCCGGTGGGGTATTGAGTGATGACAAGAAAACCTGGTATCCCAGCGAAGGGTCCCTGAAAGGTG
>DATAHC010000460.1:0-3720 GCA_036263415.1 Flavisolibacter sp. | reverse complement strand
ATTGCCAGAGGCACCCTGAAAATCCATGGGAAATAAGTTATAGTAATCCCCATCTTCAAATGCAACAAGAATGACTTTACGTGGATAGGAATACAAGACCGCATAGCCCTTTTTTTCCCTTTGAGATAACTTCCCTTTCTGAAGAAAATAATAGAAAAGTTGCTGCTCCAGTTCTGTCGATCTAAGGTATTGGGTATCGGTTACTTCGGCTATCAGGAAAGTTGAGCCATCTATAATAAGGATATCCTTTACACAAAGCTTTCCTTTTGCCACCCTGTTGTCGGAAACATTGACATGGAAAGGGATGACAGTTCCTGATTCAAGTGAACCGTTAGGGAAGCCCCAGATCAGGATTTTGAATGGAGTCTGATTGATGATACAATGCGAATGGCTGATATCTATGGGAAAACTCAACTTCAAATAAAGCCTCTCCCCGATGTTTTCCTGGTAATCAATGATCCCATAGAACTCACGGGAAATCTTTCTGTTCGATATAATTTGCTTCAGAAATGTCTTCATTTCCTTTTCAATATCAGGAGTGATAAATCTGATCCGGGAACCGGCTGGAACGCAGTCAATATAAATAGGTCTTTTATGGCTGCGCTAAAGTCTTCCAAACGATACCGGTAAGCTACATGCTGCAATCCCTCATAGCTGCTGTAGGTTAATTCTGATCTTTTCTTTGCTCTGAATAAGTATTTCAATTGGTGGAATCTTGATGCTGGCTTAAGAACGGTTGCAAGAACAAATGAGTCTTTTGCAGTGATATGATAAAACGACTGGAATAAGAGCTTCAGTTCGCTGATACAATTGAATACGGCAAAATTTGCCAAAATGCCGTTTACCTTAGGCTCGAATGGATGACTATTCATTTTCCATTGTTTGAAATCCAGTTCCTCATCCAATATTTTAATATATCCTTTGTACCCCTGGCAACGATCTTTTGCCACGCTTCTCATCCTTACCGAAGGCTCCAGAAAATAAACTAATTTCTGACTTCGGGACAGCCACTCCAGGTCAAGACCTGTTCCGCCGCCAAAATCAAGAACGCAACCATTACTGACACGTTCCAGGAATTGACTTTCCACCAATTCCCTGACTCCAAGATCCTGGTGCGTTAATAATTCATCATAGGCCACTGCTATGCGGTCATAAAAGAATTCCGATGAAACGAGAAGCTTTTCTTTTATCACAATCCATTGAATAGGAATACTGAATTAAGTACGGCTAAACGTTTGGATGGTTGCTCTTACTGCAAGATTTTCATCTTTTTTGTTTTGGCTAAGCTCACTACTTTAGCTTTTAGCTGGAATCTATGTTTCGGGTACTTGATGTTTCTTTCAACGCCAACACACATCTGTCCGACCCTTGCAGGGCTTTGGAACTTCATAAGGAGGGCTATGGCTATTTATCTTACTTGAAGGATTCTGCCCATATAGCAGCCGTTCAGCATTTAAACTTTGAAGGAGTGGTAGAAAACAATGGAATCCGTTTTCACTTTTTGAAAAGAAAGAATGTATTCCGGCATTTCCCGGTCCGATCCATTCTATATATCAAACGCCTGCAACCGGATATCATTATAGCACAGGGTATGATCTTTCCACTTCAGGTAGCCTTGACCCGACTTCTGTTAGGAAGGAAGGTGCGGATCATTGTGCAACACCATGGAGAATTACCTGGAAAGGGTCTGAAAAAACAGGCAGCAAAGATTGCTGATGTATTTGTAAACGCTTATTTTTTTACTGCTGCTGAAAATGCCTTTCCCTGGAAAGTGGCCGGGATCATTCCTGCCAGGAAAAAATGTTTTGAAATTCTGGAAGCCTCTACTTATTTACAGGGGAAAGATCCAGCTTCCAGCAAAAAACTTTTAGGTTTTACCGCTAAACATAATTTTTTATGGGTAGGTCGATTAAATAGTAATAAAGACCCTTTGACCGTTCTTAAAGGTTTCCATCAGTTCTCTAAAGTCTGCACAGATGTTACCTTATATATGATTTACCAGACGGAAGAATTGCTGTCGCAAATCCAAAATTTTGTTGATTCCACACCGTCTTTAAAGAAAAAGGTGGTTCTTGTTGGAAAGATTCCACATGATCAGATGGAAACCTGGTTCAGCGCCGCCAATTATTATTTATCGGCAAGTCGTAAAGAAGGAAGTGGTTATGCCTTACTGGAAGCTATGGCTTGCGGTTGTGTGCCCATAATCAGTGCAATACCCCCTTTCCGGAAAATCACCATGAACGGTAAATACGGGTTCCTTTTCGAGCCAGGTAATGAAGGCTCTTTGCTGGATGCAATGTTTACAGCAATTAGTCATAATTCTAAAGAATACATTGGAGCTATAACCCATCATTTCAGGAGCCGCTTATCTTTCCAGGCCATTGCTTCTTCCATGCTTGAAGCTTTTCAGGAGCTTGCTTCAAAAAGCGCTTTGAACGAATCGGCAGCAGCTTCAATCAAATAGGGTGTAAATGATTCTTCCCTATTATTTTGATACGCAAGGATTTGAATGGCTTTTTCAATCATATCTTTTTCATCTCGCGCAATCAACCAATTAGGGATATCCTTTTTCATGGGTTTGCAGAAACTGATCACATTTGCTCCGGCATGTACCGCTTCGAGACAACAGGTGCTGAAACCCTCATAATCGGATGGGTGTAACAATAATCTGGAAGTTTGCATCAATTCAAGAACCTGTTCGTGGGGAAGTTCGCCCATTAGATGAATTGTTCCATTAAGTCCTGAACTTTCTATCAAACGCATCAATTTACCATATTCAGGGCCTTTGCCACAAATCACTGCCCGGATTTCAGGTTGAATCAGCTTTATGATTTTGATTATCCGGATAAATATATCAAACCTCTTTAAAGGTATTAGGGAGCCAATTCCCAAAATATCAATAGTCCTTTTATGATTACTAGCGGAAAACATACCGGGGTCGATGCCGTTTGGAATTATATGTGCCGGCATTATGCTATGGCTTTTAAAGTACTCTTCTGCAAGAAAGTCCGACATGGCAACAAGTGAACTTCCGTTCTTTCGCATGAAGCGTGCATAGCGATTATTTTTTCGTGCATCCTGTCCGCATATCCAGCAGTAATGCTTTATATGAAACATCCTGGCAAACTGGTCTGCCAGCAAACCAGCGTCCGTACTCCAAAAACTTAATAGGCCCCATACATTTCCAGACCTGGTTAATTTCCTTAGTTCATTCCACACCCGGAACCAGGTATATATTTTAGCCGGTTTACTTTTTTTCCAGGCATTAAAACTTCTGACGGGTATTTTGTTCCAATAATAATTGCCTTCATAAAAAGGATAATACAGCGTCAGAATCTGAATTTCCAGGTCAGGGTACTTCTTATGGAAAGCTTTGATTAAATTTTGTTGCGAAATAAGACAGGTCGTATCTAACTCATGCTCCGGGAATCCAGGGCTAACTACGATCAATATTTTACGATCAGTCTTCAAAGGTCATGATTTGTGTAGCTAATTTGTCTGCATGATCGTTATGAGTAATTAATACAATCATTTTACCATCTCTGGCCTGTTCTTCCAATTTATGAAGAAGCTGATATTCCGCATTACCATCCAGCTCTGAAAATGGCTCATCCAAAATCAACAGGTCGAAATCCTTATATAAGGCCCTGGCCAATACAAGCCTCTGTCGCTGCCCACCGCTTATATTTTTTCCCATTTCTGCCACTGCTTCCGAATCCA
>DATAHC010000459.1:0-4187 GCA_036263415.1 Flavisolibacter sp. | reverse complement strand
ATCAGCCCTGAGAATTTCACCGGCGAAAAGGGCGCGGGCGGGATGGCGACCGAGGGCACCGGCGCGCAGGCCGCGCGCGATCTGGGGCGAGGCTGGAAGATCTCGCCGTCGATCAGGATCGCGCCCGGCGAGACGCGCACGCTGGCCGACATCGGCGGCTCCGGCGCCATCCAGCATATCTGGATGACGCCCACCGGCAACTGGCGCTATTCCATCCTGCGCTTTTACTGGGATGATGAAAAAGAGCCTTCCGTAGAAGTGCCTGTGGGCGATTTCTTCGGCATGGGCTGGGGCGATTATGCACCCCTGAATTCACTGGCCGTATCGGTGAATCCTGGAAGCGCCTTCAACTCTTATTGGGTGATGCCTTTCCGCAGCAAGTGCCGCATTACCATGGAGAACATCAGTACGGAATCCATGGTGCTGTATTACCAGGTGGACTATACGCTGACCAGCGTTCCGGAAGATGCCGGTTATTTCCATGCACAGTTCCGCCGTAACAATCCAACGAAAGGGGCTTCCTATACGCTCATCGACAGCGTAAAAGGCAAGGGGCAGTATGTAGGCACCTATCTGGCCTGGGGCGTAAATAACAACGGCTGGTGGGGTGAAGGCGAGATCAAGTTCTTCCTCGATGGCGACAGCCAATTCCCAACGATCAATGGAACCGGCACCGAAGACTATTTCTGCGGCTCCTATAATTTCGAGAACCGGAAGACCCACCAGTACCAGGAATTCTCCACCGCTTATGCCGGCCTGCACCAGGTGATCCGTCCCGACGGTATGTATACGGCACAGCAGCGTTTCGGACTGTACCGCTGGCATATCATGGATCCCATACGCTTTGAAAAGGAATTAAAGATCACGATACAGGACCTGGGCTGGCGCAGCGAGGGGCGCTACCTCCCACAGCAATCCGACATCAGCTCGGTGGTATACTGGTACCAGCGCGAGCCGCATGCCCGGTTCCCGAAACTGCCTTCGAAGAACGAGCTTGAAGTGAACTAATCCATTAACATCATAAAAGAATACAGAACATGATACGTACGAACCGATTTTTACTACTGTTGCTTTTTGTGGGACTGCAGGCCGGTGCACAAATGAAACCCACAACACCAGCCACTCCTTCCAAACCCGGTACGGTATGGACGGCAGAAAAGGCCAATGCCTGGTATGCCAGCCATAAATGGATCACCGGCGCCAACTTCTTGCCCAGTACCGCCATCAACCAGCTGGAGATGTGGCAGGCAGAGACCTTCGACCCCGCTACGATCGACCGCGAGCTGGGATGGGCCGAGCAGATCGGTTTCAATACCCTGCGCGTGTTCCTTCACAGCGTGGCCTGGAAGCAGGATAAGGAAGGGTTTAAAAAGCGTATGGACCAGTTCCTTACCATGGCCGACAAGCATAAGATCCAGCCCATGTTCGTGTTCTTCGACGACTGCTGGAACAAAGTGCCCCAGGCCGGTAAACAGCCGGAGCCCAAGCCGGGTATCCACAACTCGGGCTGGGTGCAGGACCCCGGTCAGCCGGCCTCGAACGACAGCACCAACTTTCCTCAGCTGGAACTATATGTGAAAGATGTACTGACCACTTTCGCCAAAGACAAGCGGATCCTGTTGTGGGATTTATATAATGAACCCGGCAACAGCGGCAAAAGAGATTCTTCGCTTCCCTTACTGAAAAACGTATTCGAATGGGCCCGCGCGGTCAATCCCGATCAACCCATATCCGCCGGTCTCTGGGCCTGGGACTATGAAAAGCTGAATGCTTTTCAACTCATGAACTCCGACGTGATCACCTATCATGATTACGAAGAGCCGCAATGGCACCAGCGCGTGATCGAGTTGCTGAAGGCTCATGGCAAGCCGCTGATCTGTACGGAGTACATGGCCCGTACGCGCAACAGCCGCTTCTCGAACATTCTGCCGCTGCTGAAGCGTCAGAATGTGGGCGCTATCAACTGGGGCTTTGT
This sequence comes from Flavisolibacter sp., assembly GCA_036263415.1. Lineage (GTDB taxonomy): Bacteria > Bacteroidota > Bacteroidia > Chitinophagales > Chitinophagaceae > Flavisolibacter. The sequence continues at coordinate 2,212 of DATAHC010000459.1, read as the reverse complement.
TTCCGGTAAAAGCAATACCATCTATGCCTGGGATACCCCTATACCCGATGCCAGCCAGCCGGTGGAATGGTTCCATGACATCTTCTTTAAGGACGGGACACCCTACCGTGCTGATGAAGTGAATCTTATCAAAAAATTGAATGACAGCAAATAGTTTTAAATTATCAGATATGAAGCAATCCACAACAGCCTTCTGGATGGCGGCTTTTTCCGCACTGGCGCTGACGGCCTGTAACGATACCCCCAAAGAAGCGGGAACGATCACCACCTCCGATACCACGCATGCCCGCAGCTCCCAGTTACCGGACCGCAAAAACTTTCAGAGCCAGATCGATGGAAAGGCCACCGACCTTTTTATCTTGAAGAATCATAACGGCATGACAGCCGCCATTACCAATTACGGTGGACGCCTGGTAAGTCTGCTGGTACCCGACCAGAACGGCAAGATGACCGATGTGGTCGTAGGCTTCGGCAGTGTGAAGGACTATCAGAATGCCACAGAGCCCTATTTCGGCGCCACGATCGGCCGTGTAGGCAACCGTATTGCAAAAGGCAAATTCTCCCTGGACGGAAAGCCGTACACCCTCTTTACCAATAACGGTCCCAATACCCTGCATGGTGGCAAGAAGGGTTTTCAGTATGTGGTGTGGGACGCAGCACAGCCGAATGATTCCACCCTGGTGCTGAGCTACCTTTCCAAAGACATGGAAGAAGGCTTTCCCGGAAACCTGAACGTGAAAGTGACGTACTCCTTAACCGGCGATAATGGCTTCTCGTGCGATTATGAAGCCACCACCGATAAAAAAACCGTGGTGAACCTGACCAATCATGCGTTCTTCAACCTGAACGGGGAAGGAAGCGGCACCATTAACAATCATGTGCTGCAGGTGAATGCCAGTCGCTATACGCCAGTGGATTCTACCCTGATCCCGACCGGTTCGCTGGAGCCCGTAGCCGGTACCCCTTTCGACTTTACGAAGCCGATGCCCATCGGCGCGCGCGTAGACGAGAATAACGAGCAATTGAAATTCGGTAAAGGCTACGACCACAATTTTGTGCTGGATCTTAAAGGAAACGCTGTTCAGCAGGTGGCCTCCATCATTGGTGACAAGACCCAGATCGAAATGGATATTTATACCGCCGAACCCGGACTTCAGTTTTACGGGGGGAATTTCATGCAGAGCAAGAATACCTTCAAGGGTGGCAGCAAGGATGATTTCAGAACCGCCTTCTGTCTGGAGACCCAGCACTTTCCAGATGCGCCCAATCAGAAGTCGTTCCCTTCCATCCTGCTCGATCCGGGCACGACCTATCATACCACATCGATCTATAAATTCACGATTGCCAAATAAGGAGCCGGATCATGAAAATGCAAGCGAGGAAATTAAGTGCAGACACCAGAAGGATTGGGTTATGGATAATGGCCGCTTTCCAGGGTCTTTTAACTCATGCCCAACAGGTGGTGCTGCGTGGCGACTATCCTGATCCCTCCGTGGTGAAGATCGGAAATACCTATTGGGCCAGCGCCACCACTTCGAACTGGGCACCAGCATACCCCATTCTTTCTTCTAAAGACCTGGTGCACTGGAAAACGGTGAGCCATGTATTCCCGAAACTTCCGGACTGGGCCGATTATTATTTCTGGGCGCCCGAGCTCTCGTATGAGAATGGTAAGGTGTACGTGTATTATGCCGCCCATAAAAAGAATGGCAATCTGTGCGTAGGCATCGCCAGCGCCGACCGTCCCGAAGGCCCTTATACCGATCACGGTCCGCTCATTTGCCAGGAAGTGGGTTCCATCGATGCCTTCCCGATGCGCGATGAGAACGGTAAATTATACCTGATCTGGAAGGAGGATGCCAACAGCGTCGGTAAGCCAACATCCATATGGGCACAGGAGCTGAACGAAGAGCGTACGGCCCTGAAAGGGGAGAAGAAAGAGCTTTTCAGAAATGATGTGCCCTGGGAAATGAACCTGGTAGAAGGGGTTTCCATCGTGCGCCGCGAAGGCTACTTCTATGCGTTGTATGCCGCTGCCGGCTGCTGCGGTGCGGCCTGTACCTATGGCGTCGGGGTGGCCCGCTCCAAAAGTCTGCTGGGACCCTGGGAGAAAAACCCGAAGAACCCGGTACTGACCAGTACGGATCAGTGGACCTGCCCCGGCCATGGAACCTCCGTTGACAAGGATGGTAAACATTATTTCCTGTATCAT
>DATAHC010000458.1:0-2602 GCA_036263415.1 Flavisolibacter sp. | reverse complement strand
TTCCGTGCCGAATTTGTCTTTCCAGGCCAAAACCCCACCGGTTACGTTCACCGTATCTTTAAAACCCATGCTATCCAAAACCAGGCAGGCCATGGTGCTCCGATTTCCGCTGCGGCAGTAAACAATTACCTCCTGATCTTTCAGATCATCCAGCTCTTCGGTCTGCATGGTTTGGATCTTACCCAGGGGTACCAATTTACCACCCAGGTTAAACTCCTCGTATTCGTGAGGTTCGCGGCAATCAATCAGGTTGATTGCTTCGCCTTTATCCATTCTTTCTTTCAATTCGTCAATGCTTATATTTCTCATACGCTTTTTATTAAGGAAGTTGAGGTGGCTGGTTACCAGTTGAATCGGAAGCCGGCTTCTCAGCCTGCATACGGATATCGATCATTTGTCCGGCCCTTATTCTGACCTTCAGGCCATCTTCTGTTCTGGGCGTTATACTTTGCCAATAGACATACGCATTGCTGGAATCCCGTACATCCGAATTAAAGATATGAGCGCCTAAGGTCAATCCGTTTGCATCCAGCATCGCTTTCGCTTCATCATATGTCAATCCAATAAGATCCGGTACAGCCATTTCTTCATTTCCGAGTCCACTACCCAGTACGAAAGAAATTTTGCTACCCACTTTCAATTTAGTTCCCGGCTTTACCGAAGCGCCATTAAACAATTGCTCCAGAACGGAATTTTTAGCAAAGTCGAATCGATAGGACGTATCGCCCACCCGGAGACCCAGGTTACGCAGCACCATTTCAGCATTCCGGAAGCTAGATCCCAGCAAATTAGGCATTTCCACATCGGGCGGCACAAACCTGTTTATGGTTACATAAACGGTACGGTTGATCTTGACAATTTCATCTGCCTCGGGCACCTGGCGGATGATGGCCCCCGGAGGCAATGAGTCGTAGTAAACAGAATCCTGAATAACGGTAGTAAAACCCTTATCCTGCAGAAAATTCTCGGCATCCTTAACATTTTTACCGATGATCGAAGGGACGGTACGAGACTCGCCATGCCGGGTGATCCAATTCAGGGATAAAAGAAACAACAGGATAATAACGATGACCACCCCGATAGCAATGGCAATATTGGCCCAAAGAGGACGGCTTGTGATGTATCTAATCATGCAGGTTTTTCTGTTTCAGGTGCAATATATAAAATTGAAGCGTGCGGTAAACAGGAACCTCTTTCCGTTTCCAGCTTACTATCCGGCGGAGCAGACAGAAAATCATACCAGAAACGGCTTACCTTATCCTTTCAGTGCTTCCTCTAACAATCCCGCATAAAAATTTTGAAGGTTACTGCCACTCGCCTTAACCTGCTGGGGAATGACGCTGGCTTCGCTCTGGCCCGGTATGGTATTGATCTCCAGCATATAAGGCCGGTTTTCTTCCGCGTTGTATATAAAATCGATACGTACCACCCCACTGCAATTGAAAACCTGATAGATCCGTTTAGCTGTTGCTTCCAGCTGCCGTTTCCAATCTTCTGTAATAGCAGCAGGAGTGGTCTCCGTTGATTTTCCTTCGTACTTGGCTTCAAAATCAAAGAACTCCTTATGGGAGCTGACCTCCGTTATCGGCAGCACCGTTATCTCCCCTTTGATTTTGTAGACCCCGACCGTGAATTCGCGCCCCTGTATCATTTGTTCCACCAAAACCTGATCGTCTTCCCTGAAGGCCTTCTCCAAAGCAGCTTCCAACTCTCCCGCTTCATTCACCTTACTCATTCCAATACTGGACCCGCCATTGTTCGGTTTAACAAAATAGGGCAGTTTGAGGCCCGATAGAATTTCATCCAGGTTGTAGGGAGTATGCCTGAAGAGATGGAACGACCGGGCTACCGGAACACCCGCCATCTGGGCTACGGCCACGGTATAGCGTTTATTGAACGTAAGCGCAGAAGTAGCGGCATTGCAGGAGGTATATGGGATCCTGAGCATATCGAAATAGCCTTGCAGCTTGCCATCTTCTCCGGGCGTGCCGTGCATTCCTATAAAAACCCCATCGAACCGGATCAGCTGTCCATCCGCCAGCACCGTGAAGTCATTCTTATTGACAGCTGTTTTCGTTCCCTCTTCGTCCTCATAAAACCATCCTTCCGGAGTTATATCAATTTTATAAACGTCGAATTTTTCTTTGGAAAGATGGTCATATATCGTTTTGGCAGAACGGTACGAAATGGTAGCCTCACCGGAATAACCGCCTGTTACCAATGCAATTTTTTTCTTCATGACAGAAACCATATTAAGAAGGACAAAGTAGAAACAAATTTTTCAAAAGGAGAAAATGAATTTGATGATAGGGAAGCCTAAGAAACGGAGCTTGCCCTATGAAAGCAAGAAAGGTGAAGAAATTGACTTCTTCACCTTTTTACACAGGAAATATCACCTGTTTAATTAGCAGACAAGCTGCACTCCTTTCGGATACTGTTAAGTTACGAAAATTATATATGCAAATGTTCTTTTTTATTCAATAGTTCCTCTACCGTTTCCCGGTACATCTCATCCGGAACACAGCAATCCACCGGGCAAACAGCCGCACACTGGGGCTCCTCATGAAAACCCTGGCATTCAGTACACTTGCTGGGGACGATA
>DATAHC010000457.1:0-5524 GCA_036263415.1 Flavisolibacter sp. | reverse complement strand
AGATGCTTTGTATACGTTGCAGCATAGAATTTCTTTTAGCCGAGTTCGGGATACAGCGGAAATTGTTCCATAAAGCCATGAACGTCTTTGGATACTGCGCTCACTAAGACAGCATCGTCGATGTTCATCAATACTTTATCGATGAGGTCTACGACCGTGACCATATGTTCCTCCTTCATGCCACGGGTGGTAATGGCAGGAACGCCAATCCGGATGCCGGAGGTCACGAACGGACTCTTATCATCGAACGGTACCGCATTTTTATTCAGGGTGATATGGGCCCGGTCCAGCGTTTCCTGTGCCTTCTTTCCGGTAATGTTCTTATTGCGCAGATCGATCAGCATAAGATGGTTATCGGTTCCGCCGCTGATAATATGATAGTCTTTGGCGGTTAAGGCTTTGGCCATAGCCTGTGCATTCGACTGCACCTGCCTGGCATATTGGGTGAAGCCTTCCCCCAGGATTTCTCCGAACGCAATGGCCTTGGCAGCGATAACATGCTCCAGGGGGCCTCCCTGGATGCCGGGAAACACCGCCATGTCCAGTAAATTGCTCATCATCCGGGTACCGCCTTTAAGGTCTTTGAGCCCGAAGGGATTTTCAAAGTCCTTGCCCATCAGGATAATGCCGCCTCTGGGGCCGCGAAGGGTTTTATGCGTGGTAGAGGTTACAAAATGGCAATGCTCAAATGGCGAATTTAAAAGACCCTTGGCAATCAGTCCGGCCGGATGGGCGATGTCGGCCATAACGAAGGCGCCAACCTCGTCGGCTACTTTCCTGATGCGTGCATAGTCAATGTCACGGCTGTAGGCCGATGCTCCGCAAATGATCAGTTGCGGCTTTTCCTTACGCGCCGTTTCTTCCAGTTGCTCATAATTGATCAGCCCACTCTCTTTGTGTACACCATAAAAGGAAGCCTGGTACAGCTTCCCGCTGAAGTTCACCGGGGAGCCATGCGTTAAGTGACCGCCCATGCTCAGGTCCAGTCCCAGTATCTTGTCGCCGGGTTTCAGAATGGCCAGCAGCACGGCCGCGTTGGCCTGTGCACCGCTGTGCGGCTGCACATTGGCGTATTCGCATTGAAACACCTGCTTGATGCGGTCAATGGCCAGCTGTTCGGTCTCATCTACAAATTCACAGCCTCCGTAATAGCGCCGGCCCGGATAGCCTTCCGCATATTTGTTGGTCATTACGTTTCCCATGGCCTGCATTACCTGGAGGGAGGTAAAGTTTTCCGAGGCGATCAGTTCAATGCCGTGGCGCTGACGTTCCAGTTCTTTTTGTATGATGTCAAATACCTGCGTGTCTCTTTGCATGGTGGTAGATTAATGAGCTGAATATTCGGTTACTCAGGGCAGCTGATTAGGAAAGCCGGACACCTGATAAAATATTCACACAAAAATAAGCGTGTACCTCAAACCAAAGGCATTTGATTTGATTGAATTAAAAATCATTAATTTCGACCGCTTCTTTTTGTTGAATAATCAATGAAAAATGATGGCAGTGGTTCGAACCGTGCAGAAGGCCATCTAAACAGTTATCAATGAAAGCAATTATTCCCGTAGCAGGGGCAGGCACAAAACTTAGACCGCATACCTACACGCAACCGAAAGCGCTGATCCCTCTGGCCGGGAAAACCGTCCTGAGTATTATCGTAGATCAGCTGAAAGACGCGGGCGTCAATGAATTCATATTTATCGTGGGATACCTGGGCGAAAAGATTCAGGATTATGTAAAGACCCAGTATCCGGGTATTACCGCTCATTTTGTATACCAGAACGACCGTCAGGGCATTGGCCATGCGGTCAGACTCACTCGCAATATCGTGGAAGGCGACGAGGCCATCATTGTGTTGGGCGATACCATTTGCGAATACGATGTGGCGGCGGTGATCAATAGCAAAACATCCATGATCGGCGTCCGCAAGGTGGATGATCCGCGAAGCTTTGGTGTGGCGGAAATTGATTGCGACAGCCATATCAAGCACGTCATCGAAAAGCCCCATATCCCGAAGTCGAATATGGCGCTGGTAGGGATCTATAAGATCAAAGAAACGGACCTCATGTTCCAGTGCCTCGAAGCGAATATCAGGCAGGGACTGAAATCACACGGTGAATACAGTATAACCGATGCCCTGGATTGTATGATCCAGAAGGGCGCGGAGTTTACTTCCTTTAAGGTGGATAGCTGGTTCGACTGCGGCAAGCGAGAAAGCCTGCTGGAATCCAATGCCACCTTACTGAAGAAGTTCGGCGCGCGGGCCGAAATGAGCCCGGAATATGAGAACACGGTATTCATCCAGCCGGTGAGCGTGGGCAAGCGCTGCTCTATAAAGAACTCGATCGTAGGACCGAATGCCACCATCGGCGACGATACCATCATCGACTCGTCCATTATCAAGAACTCGATCATCGGTTCCTTCTCCAATCTATTCGATATCGTGCTCGACCTCTCACTCATCGGTAGCGATACCAGTATCAGGGGCGAGACCCGCACGCTTAACATTGGGGACAATACGGATATCGATTTGGGCTAAGGGCCTTTCCCGTTTATTTTTACATATGTTCTCCAATCGAATTACGGAACTGTTCGGGATCCGCTATCCCCTCATCCAGGCGGGTATGATATGGGCCAGTGGCTGGAAGCTGGCCAGTGAGGTCAGCAAGGCCGGCGGACTGGGCATCATTGGTGCCGGCAGTATGTACCCCGAAACCTTCCGCCAGCACCTGCAGCAGTGCAGGGCCGCAACGGACATGCCTTTTGGTGTCAACCTGCCTTTATTATATCCCGACCTCGATCATCATATTCAGATCCTTCTCGAAGAGAAAGTGAAGATCGTGTTTACCTCGGCGGGTAACCCGAGGACCTGGACGAAGAAGCTGAAAGACCAGGGTCTTATCGTGGTTCACGTGGTAAGCAGCAGCAAGTTTGCGCTCAAGGCGCAGGAGGCGGGCTGCGATGCGGTGGTGGCGGAAGGCTTTGAAGCGGGTGGACATAACGGACGGGAGGAGACCACGACACTGGTATTGATACCGGCGGTTTGCCAGGCGGTGCAGATCCCCGTCATCGCCGCAGGGGGTATCGCTACCGGCCGGCAGATGATGGCGGCCATGGTGCTGGGCGCTGAAGGGGTCCAGATCGGTACGCGCTTCGTAGCCAGTGAAGAGGCTTCTTCCCACAATGCATTCAAAGAAGCTATCATACATGCAGCGGAAGGTGACACACAGTTGTCATTGAAAAAGCTGACGCCGGTACGGCTGCTGAAAAACAAATTCTTCTCCCAGGTGCAGGAAGCGGAAAGCAGGGGGGCCTCCAGTGAAGAGTTGATGGCTTTGTTGGGAAGGGCCCGGGCCAAGAAGGGGATGTTTGAAGGGGATATGGAAGAAGGGGAGCTGGAGATCGGCCAGGTAGCGGCGCTGGTGAACCGGATCAGCCCTGCCGGAGAGATCGTCGAAACGATCTGGCAGGAATTTTCGGAAGCACTGGGAAATCCGCTGAAAAATAGTATTTTTAAATCGGAGTAATAGGGTGTCGTCATTAGTTCACCACTCAACAAAGCCAAAATGAAATTCAAATTACTGCTGCTCACTGCCATCTTCTCGTCCCTGGCCTTCCTGGCCCAGGCCAAATCCAGCCCTCCTGGTACGGGCGAAGAAGGTATGAAGAACGATATCGTGGGAGGTGTTTTCCATGCCGAAACAAAAAAGCCTTTAAGCAGTGTAAGCGTTACGGCTTATTCCAGCAATAAAAAAGAAAAGATCGTCATCACCGATAATAATGGTACGTACAGCTTCAACGAGTTGAAGCCGGGTACCTACAAGCTCGTTTTCGAGAAAGATGGCTTCAAGAAAGTCGTGAAGGAAAAAGTGACCATCCGCTCCGACGAAGCCTTCCAGATGAATGTGGAAATGGATGAAACGGGCGACTTCCAGCTGATGCCGGGCCTCTTGTTTACAGACTTCGACTAAGAACAATTACTATACATTATGGAATTGGGACGTGTGGATCACGTCCCAATTTTTTTGGTTATGGCGCAGAAGCGATAGTCCTGTTACCTCCCAGCGGTCGCTCCATTCTTTCTGCTCAAATTCCGGCCACACCTCATAAAAGGCAGCCTTCGTAAGGTCACGCGTGGCTACAGTGATATGCGGATGAAAAGGACGCGTGTCAATCTTGACTGGGAGCTGGGTACGGGCTTTGAAGTAGGCATCGACCCGAAGTTTTAACGCTGTCAAAGCGGGTTCGGGAAGTATGGCCGCAAACAGTGTTCTGGGTCTGAAGGCAGAGAACCCGTTCAGGGTGAGTTCAAATGTTTCTTGTTCTTCACTTACAGAGTCAAGGCTGTTGATCAGGAGGGGTTCCAGCGAAGTATCCATACGAAAGGGAGGCTGCAGTGTAATATGGGCCGGTGACTTCAATCCCACCCGGCAGCCATAGCGGTCAAACAACTGTTGCTTCAGCAGTAGCATTTTCTGGTTCAGCTCTTCCGGCAGCACCACGGCTATAAAGTAAAGGGTCACCATGTTTTGTCTGGAACAAAAATAGCACCGCTTGGGTTGGTGAAAGTAGCGCCTGGTAGTCAGGGCTCCTTTTCACGCATCTCCGGAAAGCATTCCTTGATCACGGTTGACCGGGCAATGGCGGCCAGCACCGGGTAGCGTTCTTCAACCCATCCGTAAACGATCTCGATGGACTTCCGGGCTTCTTCTTCAGTCAGACCGGTATCGAGGAGATGATCCAGCAGGTTTTTCATGCCGCTGAGAAGGCCCTTGGGTGGTGTAGTTTAATGGCAGGTAGGGGAAGGAGCGGATTGCATGATTTCCTTAACTAAAAAGGGCTCATATGTGAAGAGCATCTAAATAAAAGCCCCGCAGGGCGGGGCTTTTGCGGGTTATGGCAAGTAACCGTTAATCCTTGTCTATATTGAAGCCGTCGGCTTCTTTCCGGATGGTAAAGTCTTTCCGGTCTTTCAGGAACCATTGGTAAGAGGTAGTCACTTCATCAGTCTGCTTTTTGCCATTGATGAGGAGTGATCCTGCTTTGTACTGAATCGTGTAGTCGACTTTCTTGTCAATACGGCCATCTGTTTCCAGCCGGTCTATAAAAGTTTGGTAGGCTTTCAGCTCCACTTTCATTTTTTCCAGGCTTTCTCGGGTGCTCTTCAGCGATTGTTCCAGTTCGGGTTGAATCTTTTTCAGGTTGGCTTCCACCTCACGAAGGTCAATATCCTTGATCCGTTCCAGCTCGGCTTTCACCTTGGGCAATTCCACCTGGCTGGTGCGCTTGATCTCCGCCTGGATCTTGTCCCAGTCTACTTTTGACAGGGCGCCCTGTACGTCCGCTTGAATTCTGGCGGCATCCACTTCCTTTAAAGAAGCTTGTACGTCTTTGGAAATTTTCTCCATATCGATGTCCTTCAAAGCTTTCTCCAGGTCAGCCTTCATCTTATCCTGGTCAATATGGATCTTCTCGATCGAGGTGGAAAGCTCCTTATTCAGTTTGTCAAAATCTACCTCTTTCAGGG
>DATAHC010000456.1:0-6840 GCA_036263415.1 Flavisolibacter sp. | reverse complement strand
AAAGAGGTACCTACACGATCGTCGTCTATGGCGGCGGCGGACTTTCCTATTTCACCGGGCGGGCCGGTACCTTGCCTGATGCTCCGGTCGATATTCATAAGCTGAACCGGATCGGTACGTTTCGGCTGATGTGGCACCCCGACCATATGCTGCGGGTGGGACTGGAAAGTGGCTGGGTGCATTTTTATTCCTATCAAACGGAAGGCAGCGGCATAAAAGGCGAAGTGAATGTAACGGCAGTGCCCTTGCTGTTCGTAGCCTCCATGCCGGTGCGGAAACGCTTTAATGCTTTTGCAGGCGTGGGCAGCTACCTGGTTACGTCGAAGCTGGATTACAACGGCGTGGTGCGAAATACGGTACATGGACTGGGATGGATGTTTGCCGCTTCTTATATCCAGCCACTCAGCAAAAGACTGGGCATCAATACGGAACTCAAATGGCTCAATGTATCGGGTACTAAAGACGCATCCTTAAGCCTGCAGCTTCACCTGGTGTGGCGGGCGCTCAGCTGGTAACAATAGGGAAAGGGAACAACGCTAAACTTCTTCATACAATTCCAGGGGCAGTCCGTCCGGATCTCTGAAAAAGGTAAATCGTTTACCGGTATAGGGATCGGTCCGTACGGGTTCGGTAACGACTCCTTTATTCAATAGGTCCGCTATGGCCACATTAATGTCCGCTACCGCAAAGGCCAGGTGCCGCAGTCCCATCGCTTCCGGCTGCGATGGTCGCGGTGCGGGTTCCGGGAATGAAAATAATTCTAGAACATACCGGTCGTCCAGGTTCAGGTCCAGCTTGTAGGATTTACGTTCCGGTCTGTATACCTCCTGTCGGATCTCCAGTCCCAGCACTTCCGTATAAAATCGTTTCGACCGTTCATAATCGGAACAGATGATGGCAATATGATGAATCCCTTTCAGCAGCTTCATTTTGTAAAGGTGATGAAATACGGTGAAGGAAATTACCGCAACCGAAAGTGCATCCCCTTATCTTCATGCCGTGGAGCCATTTTTACAGCTGATCGGTATTCAAAAAAGGGAGCAGGAAACAGAAGTCTTGCGCGGGGTGTCCTTCGAAATGAAGCAGGGCGAAAAGCTGGCCATTGCAGGGGCAACCGGTTCCGGAAAGACCACGCTGCTGAAGATCATCGGTGGTTGGGGCCAGGCGGATGCGGGAACGGTACGGTTCAAAGGGAAAAAGGTATTAGGTTCGGAAGAGAAGCTCATGCCCGGCCATAAAGGCATCGCCTACCTGTCGCAGCATTTTGAACTGCCGGGTTATTACCGGGTGGAAGAGATCCTGGATCATGAGAACAAATTACTGCCCTCCGATGCAGCGCAACTCTACCGGCTGTGCCGGATCGATCATTTGCTGACCCGGAGAACCGACCAGCTTTCCGGAGGGGAGAAGCAGCGGATCTCGCTGGCCCGCCGGTTGATCACATCACCGGAACTGTTACTGCTGGACGAGCCCTTTTCCAATATGGATACGCATCACACCCGCGTACTGAAAGAAGTGATCGATGCCCTCTGCGACCAGTTGAATATTACCGTGATACTGGTTTCGCATGAAGCCACCGATAGCTTATCCTGGGCGGATACCATTGTTGTACTAAAAGAAGGTACCCTGGTGCAAAAGGACCGCCCCTCCGTCATCTACCGTCAACCGGCTGATCGGTATGTCGCCGGCTTGTTCGGCTTGTATACGGAATTGACGAACGAGCAGGTGGCGCTTCTCCAAACCATTTCGCCCCCTGGTGTACCGGTGAAAAACATCTGGCGTCCGGATGAATTTGAATGGAGTGCCTCCGGCGAAGGTCTGGAGGTCCCCGTGCTTCGTGCCTTCTATTACGGATTTTATGATTGCCTGGAAGTGGGGTTGGCAAATGGCAGCCTGCTGGTGTATAGTTATGACCCCGGACGGGTCCGTACTGGCACCGCCTGGTTGAAGATCAAAGCACCGGAAAGGATTCTGTATTAGGTTTCTGGCGTATAGGATATTGCGCTAATTTCAAGCTCTAAACCAGTACGTTGCCATGTCGCCCGCTCTCACAGAACATACCTTGCCATTCTTCCGGGGAGGGGGAGCGATGGGCGCCCTGATGCGTGAAAAGGATTGGAGCAAAACGGCTGTAGGTCCTCCCGAACAATGGCCGGCTGGCCTTCGTACAGCAATAACGATTTTGCTGCAGTCCCGCTTTCCCATGTTCATCTGGTGGGGAGCCGATCATATCATGTTCTATAACGACGCTTACCTGCCCATCGCCGGTGAGAAGCACCCGAAGGCGCTGGGAGGAAAAGGTCATGAGGTCTGGGCAGAGGTTTGGGATTCGATAGGGCCATTGGTTTCGCATGTGATCACGGAACAGGCTTCTACCTGGGCAGAAGACCAGCTCCTGTATATCAACCGGCATGGCTATACGGAAGCCTGCTATTTTACCTTTTCGCATAGCCCCTTGATCGATGAATCCGGAAAGGCGGCCGGTGTTTTCTGCGTGGTTACGGAGACCACTGAAAAAGTGCTGAACAGCAGGCGGCTGGCAGAAAGTGAGAACAAGTTCCGTAACCTGGTGATGCAGGCGCCGGTAGGCATCTGCATTGTAAGCGGACGACCGCTGGCTGCAGAAGTGGTGAATGACCATTTCATTGAGCTGGTGGGAAAGACCCGTAAGGATTTTCAGGATAAGCCGTATTGGGAGGTGATCCCGGAAGCGGCTGCTTTTTACGCTCCCATACTGGACCAGGTATTTCGCGAAGCTACCATGTACCTGGGGAAGGAGCATGAAATGCTCCTGGTTCGTAACGGGGAACCGGAAACCGTATTTGTTGATTTTGTATACGAGCCCATACGCGAAGCGCAGGGTGTCATTCAAAGAGTGATGATCCTGGCCATAGAGGTAACCGATAAGGTGCTGGCCCGAAAGAAGATCGAAGATGTGGTGTCGGTACGCACGGCTGCCTTGAAGCAGGCGAACGACCAGTTGCGCAAATCCAATGAGGAACTGGAACAATTTGCGTACATCGCTTCACACGATATGCAGGAACCGTTGCGTAAGGTGAGCACCTTTACCGAATTGCTGGAAGCGAACCTGGGCACCATAGACCAGAAGTCAGAATATTATATTGATAAGATCAAGTCATCCTCTGCGCGGATGCTGAACCTGATCCGTGACGTCTTGAGCTATTCGCAGCTGGATCGGCAGCAGCGTTGGGAATATGTAGACCTGAATACCATTGTGGAAGGCATCCGGAATGATTTTGAATTGCTGATCGATCAGAAGCAGGCCGTTATCAACGCCGGGCCTCTTCCCCGGGTAAAGGCCATTCCTTTACAGATGTCCCAGCTGTTCAGCAACCTCCTGTCCAATGCCCTGAAGTTTTCAAAGCCCGGTAGCGCACCCGTCATTTCCATTACAGCCAGAGAGGAGGAGGGTAGCCGTCTGGCGGCGCATGCCCTGCCGAATGAGGATCGGACGTATTACCACATTGAAGTAGCCGATAACGGTATTGGCTTCGACCCGGATAAAGCAGACCAGATCTTTCAGATCTTCCAGCGGCTGCATGGGCAAACCGAATATTCCGGAACCGGTATCGGCCTGGCTCTGTGCAGGCGCATTGCTCAGAACCATAAAGGAACGATCTATGCGACTGGCGAGGAAGGGAAAGGCGCTGTTTTTCATATCCTGCTGCCGGCATGATATAGGTAATTTCCCTGACGTACGAACCATGACAAACCTGTTTTAACATTTACTCCGACCGATATTTTGTACCTTTCCGCGCTATGACAGTTGAACAGATTGAAAAATTCATGGATACGCACGAGATCCCTCAAGGAAAGATCATTCGGTTTGAAATGAAGAAAAGAGATCCGATCAGGGGTCTTTTTGTAAAAGGTCGTGATTATAACGAGTTGAAAGCCAGAAACTTCTGGAGAATTGTTCCCCAATCACGCCTGGCTGAGTACCAGAAATCTGAAGATATCAACCTCGCCCGCATATTCGTAGGTTCCGATTTTCAGAAGCTCTCTTTTGTTCCGAATAAGTCGGAAGAGTAGTCTTCTGCATCATTCAAACAGCCTTTTTTACATGGTATCCCTACCATGCCAGGAGGTGTTTTGACCGGCCCATCAGGCAGTCGCTGCCTGATGGGCCTGGTATGACCGGAAGGATCGGCTGTTGAAGGCTGTCCTTCCGGTTTTTTCATGCAATCCAGCTTAGCTGATCATCCGGTTGTATTTATTCCGGTATTCTGTTGGAGAGAGTCCGGTGATCTTTTTAAAAGTGGTGCGGAAAGCCTTGGGATCGGTATAACCGGAGTTGTACATGGCCTCATTCACATTTTCCCGGCTGCGTTCCAGGCTCAGCTTGGCGGCTTCGATCTTCACCCGCTGAATATATTCCGCTACGGTATTGGAGGTCGCTTTTTTGAAGCGGCGCTCAAAATTCCTTCGGCCGATCGCCAGCATCGACGTCAGCTGGTCTACCGTAATGCGCTCCTGGTAATTCTTTTCTATAAAATCCTGCGCCTGTTTCACCGGCTCATCTTCATGGTCTTTCTGTCCCTGGAAAATGATAAAGGAAAGCTGGTTGTCGCGCTCGATCTCGATCGCAAATACCTTGGCGGCCAGGATGGCCATATCACGCCCGGCGAATTTTTCGATCAGGTATAAGATCAGGTTCAGGTAGCTGAAGGCGCCTCCGCTGGAATAGATGCCATATTCATCGGTAATGATCTTCTCCGTTACCAGTTCCACGTCCGGAAACATCTTGCGGAAGGCCTCTTCCGCCATCCAGTGTGTGGCACACCGGCGTCCTTTCAGCAAGCCGGTGGAAGCCAGCAGGAAGGCGCCCAGGCACAGGCTGGCGATCTCTGCGCCGGACTTGTACTGCTGCACGATCCAGGGAAGGAAGGCTTTATTCTTTTCGATCGCATCGCCGATAGGGCCATCCAGCGCCGGGATGATGATCAGGTCTGTACGATCTACTTCTTCGATCACTTTATTGATGTTCACCGTATAGATGCCACCCGTCAGGCTGGTGGAGGTGGACAGGCCCACCAACGCTACCTCGAACAGGGGCTTTTCGCCACGCATCCGGAAGAACTCATTGACCTGGGTGAATAACTGCCGGGTGCCTTCCAGGCTGCCCAGGATGGCGCTTTCCGGAACCAGTATGGAGATGTGTTTCATGCTTTAAAAATAGGATTATATCTGGTCGCGATCAACCCTTCAGAATGTCGTATTGACACCCCCTCCGTATCCGTTCCGGTCGGGAAATTTGCCTGCTGGTGATAAAAGTCCAGCCGGTAATTTGATTCCGGGATCTTTTTACTAGCTTGTTATCAAACCATTAAAACTGTTTACTATGCTTACTGTATTGCTGATACTGGCTGCTGTCATTCTACTGATCCTCGTAGCAGGCCTGATTGCTAAAAAAGAGTACGAATTGCAGCGTTCTATTGTTATTGATTGTCCCAGAGCAGAAGTGTTTGACTATATAAGGCACCTGAAGAATCAGGACCTGTACAGTAAGTGGGTGATGACCGATCCGGAAATGAAGAAGACCTTTACCGGGACCGATGGAACGGAAGGTTTCATCTATGCCTGGGATGGCAATAAGAAAGCAGGCAAGGGAGAGCAGGAGATTACCGGTATCCGTGAAAATGAACGGCTGGATGTGGAAGTGCGGTTTGAAAAGCCTTTTGCCAGTATAGCTCAATTGCCGATGACCACGGAAACAACCGGCAATGGTCAGACGAAACTGACCTGGGGCATGCAGGGCCGTTCCTCCTTCCCGTTGAACCTGATGAACCTGGTGATCATGGGCATGCTGAAAAAGGATATGGATATCAGTCTTCAGAACCTGAAAACGATACTGGAAAAAAAGGCGGCTGACCGGGCAATGCCGGCCACTGCCTACAGCAGTTGATACCTATACCACCATACATCCTTTCGTTATGATAGAAGTATTCAAAACCAATGTGCAGGAGCACCACGAAGCCCAGGCGGTGATTACCGTATTGCGTAACTGCTTTCCGGAACGCCGGATCAATATCGACCTGCATGATTGCGATAAAGTGCTTCGTATCGAAGGCAAACAGTTTCATTGCGAACAGGTGATCCATGCCGTAAGGGAACAGGGATTTACCTGTGCTATCCTGGATGGTTGAAAGCCCCCCTGCTTATTCGGAACGAAGGCTCTTCACCGGGTTCATCAGCGCGGATCGCAGCGACTGGTAGCTGACCGTCAGCAGCGTAATGAGCAGGATGGACAATCCGGCGATAATAAACACCCAGGCACCGATCGACACGCGGTAGGCATAGCCGTTCAGCCATTGCGACATCATCCACCAGGCCATCGGAAAGGCCAGTACAATGGCAATCCCCACCAGCTTCAGGAAGTCTTTCGACAGCATCACCATTACGTGCGATACGGAGGCGCCCAGTACTTTGCGGATGCCGATCTCCTTGGTCCGCACTTCGGCATTGAAGGTAGCCAGGCCAAAAAGCCCCAGGCAGGAGATCAGGATGGCCAGTGCGGCAAAATAGCGCGACAGTAGCGATACCCGTTGCTCGGACAGATACTGGGCCTGGTAGGCTTCATCCAGGAAATTATAGTTGAAGGTGTAGCCGGGGTTGTATTTTTTATAGAAGGAGCCAATGGCGGCAATCGTTTCTTTTTCTTTACCCGGAGCCAGGCGCGCCACCACCATGGACGTGTTCTCCGGCATATATCGGAATACCATGGGACCTATCGGTTCGTGGAGAGAGGTCAGGTGAAAATCCTTAACCACTCCGGCGATGGTCATTTCCTTGCCCCACATACTTACCTTGGTACCAATA
>DATAHC010000455.1:0-11088 GCA_036263415.1 Flavisolibacter sp. | reverse complement strand
GTCGATTGCTTTTTGCGCCACATCCAGGAGAATATCCCTGCGGCCGCAAATATGAGAAGGGTCATTGATAATGGGTAATTCAGGGTTACGGCGCTTCATCTCAATGGCCAGGTGCCACATAGGCGCATTACGGAATTCAGTATTACCGTAGGAAGAGAATCCGCGGTGGATCAGGCCCAGGTCTTTGATGCCGGCCTTGGCAACGCGCTCCACAGCGCCGGTCCATAATTCGAGGTCGGGATTGATCGGGTTCTTGATCAGTACGGGCACATTCACGCCCCTTAGTGCGTCAGCCACTTCCTGTACGCTGAATGGATTCACCGTGGTGCGGGCGCCCACCCATAAAATATCGATGTCAAACTGCAGGGCATCCTCTACCTGCTTTCCGGTGGCTACTTCTACGGCCGTCAGTAATCCGGTGGCCTGTTTGGCCTTCTGCATCCAGGGAAGTGCCTTGATCCCGATCCCTTCAAAGCTTCCGGGTCGTGTACGCGGTTTCCAGATGCCCGCCCTCAGAACATCTACTTTCCCTGTCTTAGCCAAACGGGTAGCGGTTTCCAGAACCTGTTCTTCCGTTTCGGCACTGCAGGGGCCGGAGATGATCAGTGGTCGCTGATTCCATTTCTCCTGCAAAAGGCTTTTGTTGTCTGTCGTTGCTGTTTGCATGCGTTTGTATTTTAATGGTCGCTGTATTGCTGTTTATTATTTAATGATCTTAACGATCTTATTGGCATTCTCGATCAGTTCCTGCAGGTATTCATAATTTTCCTTTTCCAGGCAGGCCTTGAATTTCCGTAACTGGCTCAGGTGCTCATTCAGTACATCGAGAATATTTTCCCGGTTCTGCATCAGCACAGGTACCCACATGGCCGGATTGCTTTTTGCCAGCCGTACCGTGCTTTCAAATCCACCGCTTGCCAGCTCGAATATGGCATCTTCCTCCCGCTCCTTTTCCAGCACCGTATTCGCCAAAGCGAATGAGGTAATGTGGGAAATATGAGAGATGTAGGCCACATGCACATCGTGCTCCACAGCATTCATTTCGATAATGTGCATTCCTAATTTCTGGTAAAGATCTTTAACCACTTCCACCGCTGCCGGATCAGAATGCTGGGGATCGCAGATCACAGTGGCTTTTCCGGAAAAAGCACCGGTAACGGCTGCCTCGGGCCCGCTGTATTCCGTACCCCACATTGGGTGGGTGGCGACGAAGCGGCTACGGTTCGGATGCCGCGCCACGGTATCCAGTATGCGCTCTTTGATAGAGCCTACATCCATCACCACCTGGTGGCGTATAGTATCCAGCACTTCGGGTAGCAATTGCTCTACCGCGTTAACGGGAATGGCCAATATGACCAGATCGGCAGCAGCGATGGCTTCCTTCAATGGAGCAATCTTATTAACGAGGCCTAATTCCAGGGCACGTTGTGCATGACCGGGATGGGCTTCCACGCCTATGAGTTCCGTTGCCAGTCCCTTTTCCCGTAAGGCAATAGCCATGGACCCGCCAATTAAGCCCGTACCTACGATCGCTACTTTCATACAGCCTGCGGGGTTAAATGGGTTTGCACCCGGTTCAAGGATTCCTGGAGCTTTTCTTCCGTACTGCAAAGGCTGATGCGTATAAACTGGTTTCCGGCGGTACCGAAAATGCCTCCCGGAGTAAGAAAGACTCTTGTGTTGTATAAGATCTCATCACTGAGCGCATATCCATCGGCATAACGCCCGGGTATGCGTGCCCAGACGAACATACCTGTCTGGTTGGTATCGTAGGTGCAACCCAGAAGGTCCAGCAGTCGGAATACATATTGCCGCCTCTTCCTATAGATCATATTTAGTTCCCGGTACCAGCTTTCATCGAGCGAAAGGGCCTTGGCTGCGGCCAGCTGCACAGGCTGAAACATACCGCTGTCCATATTGCTCTTGAAGCGCAATACTTCTTCGATCCGCTCTTTCGCTCCGCATAACATACCAACGCGCCAGCCGGCCATGTTCTGCGATTTGCTGAGGGAGTTCAGTTCCACAACAACTTCCATGGCGCCTTCAGCGGAGAGAATACTCAGCGGTGTTTCATTCAGAATAAAGCTATAGGGATTATCATGACAGATCAGGATGTTGTGCTTTCGTCCAAAAGCCACCAGCTTTTCAAACAGGCCGTTACCGGGTTGATGTCCGGTCGGCATCTGCGGATAATTGACCCACATCAGTTTCATCCGGCTGAGATCTGATTTCTCCAGGGCTTCAAAATCCGGTTCCCACTGATTTTCTTCCCTGAGTACATAAGGGATGCAGATTCCTCCGGCCAGCTGCACGGCACTTTTATACGTAGGGTAACCGGGATCGGGAATGAGGGCTTCATCCCCTTCATTCAGGTAGGTCATGCAAAGATGCAGGATGCCCTCTTTGGAACCGATCAGGGGTAGTATTTCCGTATCGGGATTCAGGGTTACGTGATACCATTTACGGTACCAGTCGCTGATGGCTTTTCGCAACGCGGGTATGCCTTTATAGCCCTGGTAGGCATGCACGCCCGGCTTGCTGCTTTCCTCCTGCAATACCCGGATCACATCCGGATGCGGTGGCTGGTCCGGACTGCCGATCCCCAGGTTCAGGACCGGTGTACCGGTGCGGTTCAGTTCTTCTATTTCCCGCAGCTTCTGGGAAAAATAGTATTCACCGATGCCTTCCAGTCGTTTGGCTGTTTCCAGTTTCATAGTACCCTTTATTTTCTTCCGTTTTTATATATTCCGTATACCTGCGTTTCCTGCGTCACTGCTTTCACGTCCTTCAACACGGCGTCCAGCTGCTCTCTGTGCTCGAATTCCATGTCGGCATGGAACTGATATTTCCATTCCGTGCCGGGGATGGGAAAACTTTGCAGCTTGCTTAAATTGATCCCTCCTTCTGCAATACGGGTCAGCACCCGGGCCAGGCTGCCTTTGGAATGGTCGGTATGAAAACTGACAGATGCCTTGTTGGCCGCTTCAGGCACCTCGCTTTCCCGCTGCAGGATCAGGAAGCGCGTATAGTTCTGCTTTTGCGTATGGATGTTTTCCACCAGGATGTCCAGCCCGAAAAGATCCGCGGCCAGCTTTCCGGCAACGGCTGCCGTATGCCGGCTTTTATGCTGCTGCAGGCGTTTGGCACTGAGGGCCGTATCCTCCGTTTCCACCAGCTTCCAGTTATGTTGCACCAGGAAGTCGAGGCATTGCTGCAGGGCCATGGGATGGGAATGGACTTCCCGTATATCGGACAGGGTTACACCGGGATTCACCAGGAGGTGCTGACGTATGGGCAGGTATACCTCGCCGGCGATCTTCAGGCCCGACTTCTGCAGCAAATGGTAATTCGGAAGAATACTTCCGGCAATGGAATTTTCAATGGCCATCACGCTGGCATCCGCCATTTTCTTACGGGTCTGCTCGACTACTTCATGGAACGTAGCGCAGGGTATGACCTCGACCTGTTTGCCGAAAAACTGCCGGGCAGCGATCTGGTGGAAGCTGCCTTCGAAACCTTGTATGGTAACCTTTTGAGCCATAAAATGCAAAAAGTCCCGGTGTTGTGCCGGGACTTTTGAAATTTGTTTTTAGTTGTTCAACTATCGACAAAACAATCCCGGCTTCATTCTAAAGAAGTAAAAATAAAACCAGTAATATGCCTTGTTGATAATCATGTATCGTAAAAATAGGAAAGAATCGGTTTCCGTAAAAAACAATTTTCAGGACATTATATGATGGCCAAAGCGCTTAGCGGCGTACCGAATCGGCTTCATTCATGCGTATGCGACGGCCTTTATACTTCTTTCCATCGATGGCCTGGATCATCTTGTTGGCGGCTCCTTTTTCCACTTCCACCCAGCTGTTCATCTCTTTCATGTCAATCCTTCCTAATACATCCTTACTAAGATCGCTCATATCCAGGATGAACTGAAGGAAGCTCGCTTTATAGAAACCATCCTTAGTGCCCAGGTTTACGAACAGGCGGGTGCTGTTGCCATTACCGCCACTGAACTCACGTCCCCTCGTATCTCTTCTGCGATCGCCGCCAAAGCGGTCGCCTCTTTCGGCTCCCCGGCTTCTGTCGTCACGCATCCGGTCTCTCGCATTCAGGTCTTCCGCATTCTCATAATATTTCAGGAAGCGGTCGAATTCCATGGCCGCCACTCTTTTCAGCACTTCTTCCTTGCTCACGTCGGCAAACTTCTCGGCCAGCATCGGCATATAGGTTTCGTAGTCACCGTGGCTGATATCGGTCTGGAGCAGCTTGTCCATGAAATAATAGAACTGTTTGCGGCAGACATCTTTACCGGAAGGTATTTCCAGCTTATGGAAAGGCACCTGAACCATACGCTCGATCTGGCGGATGCGCCCGATCTCACGGGTATGTACGATCGACATACAAACACCGGTCTTTCCGGCACGTCCGGTACGGCCGCTCCGGTGGGTGTATACCTCAACATCATCCGGCAGTTCAAAGTTGATCACATGGGTAATGCCCTGAACATCGATACCGCGGGCTGCCACGTCGGTGGCAATCAACAGCTGGAGCGTCTTTTCGCGGAATTCATCCATCACTTTGTTCCGCTGTTGCTGGGTAAGGTCGCCATGAAGCGCATCAATATCATATCCTTCACGGGTCAGCTTCTCTGCAATTTCCTGGGCATCGGCCTTGGTGCGCGTGAAAATGATCCCGTACATGCCGGGATTGAAATCGATCAGTCGTTTCAACGCTTCATAACGGTGCTGGGCACTGGTAATGAAGTATTGATGGTCGATGCTTTTATTGGCGGTATTCATTTTACCGACGGTGATCTCGGCCGGACTTTGCATGTATTGCTTGCTCACCTTGCGGATCTCAGGCGGCATGGTGGCGCTGAACAGCCAGGTGCTGTCACGCTTGGGAGTATTCTGAAGAATGAATTCAATATCTTCCTGGAAACCCATGTTCAGCATTTCATCAGCCTCGTCCAGTACCACATACTTGATCGCTTCCAGGTTGATCGCCTTTCTTTCGATCAAGTCGATCAGGCGGCCTGGGGTAGCTACTACCACATGAACGCCGCGACGGATATCGCGGATCTGCATGCTGATGGAGGAGCCCCCGTAAACGGCCACTACGTGTACGCCGGAGAGGTGCTTTTTGAACAGCTCGATCTCGTTAACGATCTGCAGGCACAATTCCCGGGTAGGACAAATGATAAGGGCCTGGGGGTATTTTTCTTTCGGTTCTATTAATTGCAATAAGGGTAAGCCGAAGGCGGCGGTCTTGCCGGTTCCGGTTTGCGCCAGTCCGATCAGGTCTTTGGTGCCTGATAATAATACGGGTATGGCCTTTTCCTGGATCGGGGTCGGTTGTGTAAAGCCCAGTTCTTCTACAGCTTTTAATAAATGATCCTGTAATCCTAGCTCTGCGAACGTCATATAAAAATTTGTGCAAAGGTAAATGCTCTGATGTTGGATTGCTTGGATTACCCGGAAATCTTTGGGCCGTATACCGGCCGCGCCTTATGAAAACACTGATTTTCAGGGAACCACCCAACCCATTTACTACTTGCGGTTCAAAAATTAAGCCATCCCGTGAACAGGATGGCTTCTAACGATTGCTTGCCATATAAATAAACTTTTCGACTCGTAACAGCCCTGCGGCAAGCAGCTGCGGCTGCCACTCCCTTACTTATTTCTTAGTGCTGTCAGTAACGGTAGTAGTCTTTGTAGTGGTTGTGCTATCGTTACCAGTTGTAGAACGCATAGTGTCGGCACCATTGTTCATCATGTTGGTAGAGTCGTTGGTAGTACCATTATTCATCATATTGGTAGAATCTGTAGTGGTAGTAGAGGTAGAATCCGTAGTTGACGTGTTCTCTCCGCTGTTACCACAGGCAGTCAGTGTACCGGCGATAGCTAAAATTCCGAGGATCTTTTTCATGATTTGTGCTTTTTTAAGTATTGAATGATTGTTGTTTATTTCGATGTCTTTCCCTTCACTGAGTCTTTCTTGGCCTCAATAGTGGAATCAAATTTATCTTTCAGATCGTCTGATCTTTTTTCGATGGAATCGATCTTCGCATCTTTGGTAGAGTCGATCTTATCCAGCAAGGTATCTTTCCTTTGTTCCAGGGAATCTACCTTGTTTTCAGTGGTTCCACTTTCATTATTGCAGGCGGCGAGCGCACTCATCAGAAATAAGGAAGCAAAAATCTTTTTCATAGTACTACCGTTTTCCGATTATTTTTTAGTAGAGTCTTTCTTGTTCAGAGAGTCCATTTTCTCAAGGGTCTCTTTTTTAGCATCGGTCAGAGAATCTACTTTATCCTTGTTGGCGTCGGCAGTAGAATCAATTACGTCTTTAGTAGCGCTGCCTACGGAGTCAACAGAATCCTTTTTTTCACCGGTAGAATCGGCTGCATTGTTACAAGCGGTCAGTACACCGGCGATAGCTAAAATTCCAAGAAGTTTTTTCATTTTTTTTTGTTTTAATGAGTGAAAAGTTGATTACAGGCTGTCGTGTTGGCGAACAGTATCGTTACGATCGAGTTTTTCCTCGATCTTGTTTTTAAGGTTTTTAAGCCCTTGTTTAGCGGAATCCAGGAGTTTCGGCGCGGCCGAATCAAATTTCTTGCCCAGGGAATCCAGCTGAATTTTAGCCGACCCGTCATTGGAACAGGCCGCCAGCGATAGAACCACCACACACAGGAATACCAGTTTTTTCATTGTTCTCATCGTAGTTTTACTGCTATTAATACCGGGTTCGGAAAAAGGTAACCCGCTCTATGGAAAATATTTTTTTAACAGTCAACTGGGTTACTATTTTTAAATATTGGTATTAAATAAAGGTTCTAATTGAAAGCAGAATACAACGAAAAGGCATTGCTACAGGGTTTGGCCAGGAGCGACAAGAAAGCTGTGGAAACCATCTATAAGGAGAATTATAACCTGATTCAGACCCTGGTAGTGAAGAATAATGGTACCAGCGAGGATGCCAAGGATATCTTTCAGGAGGCCATGATGGTGCTGTTTGAAAAGGTGCAGTCGGGTTCGTTTGAGCTGAATTGCCAGATCCGGACCTTCGTCTATTCGGTGAGCCGGCGGCTGTGGCTGAAAAAGCTGATGCAGCAGAACCGGATGAGCCTTGCGGAAGGACATGAGGAGGTGGTAAGTGTGGACGGTGAAATGGAAGAGCACGACCGGCGCAACCAGGAGTTCACGACCATGGAAAAGGCGATGGGGGGATTGGGTGAGCCTTGTAAAAGTCTGCTGGAAGCCTTCTATATACAGAAACGGTCGATGAATGAGATTGCCTCCAGCTTTGGCTACACCAATGCAGAGAACGCCAAAAATCAGAAATACAAGTGCCTGAACCGGTTAAAAAAATTATTCTTTAGTCACCATAACGGATCATAAAAGATGGACAACAATCAAATTTTAGAGGCGGTGGAACGGTATATTGCCGGACAAATGAACCCGGACGAACGGGTTTATTTCGAGCAATTGCGGAAATCGAATCCGGAGATCGACCAGTTGGTGGTGGAGCATACCTTCTTCCTGCAGCAATTCAGCCGTTTCGACGAAACCAGAAAGCTTAAATCAATACTCAACGAAACCCATATCCACCTGGCTGAAAAAGGTCAGATCGAGTCCCCCCGACTGAAAGGTAAAGCCCGTGTGGTGTACCTGTATAACCGCTACAAGCGCACGGCGGCGATCGCTGCCTCTATTGCCGGAATCACGGCATTGACGATGAGCGCCCTGATCTGGCAGCTTTCCAGTCATGTAAAGCCGGCGCAGGAGGTTCAGGAACTGAGAAGGGATATCAAGCAGCTGGAGACTAAGAGCAATCAACTGGAGAATAAGAGCAACCAGCTGGAAAAGAAAGTAAATATTATTAACGACCAGACCAAGGTGGTGAAACCACTGCCGGCTATCGAATACAAAAGCGGCGGTACCGGTTTTCTCGTGGATACCAAGGGCTATGTGGTTACCAATGCCCACGTCATCGAAGGCGCCCGACATGTGGCCATTCAGGGCAGCAATAATACGGACATGAGTGCCCAGATCGTTTACGTAGACCAGGCGCGCGATATCGCCATCCTTAAGATTACCGATAAAAGCTTCAAATCACCGGCTTCCATCCCCTATGCCATCAGGCGCTCCACAGCGGATATTGCTGAACCGATCTATACACTGGGTTATCCGCGCAATGATATTGTTTATGGTGAAGGGTACCTGTCTGCCCGCACGGGCTTCAATGGCGATACGCTCAGCTGCCAGATCACCGTTGCCGCAAACCGCGGTAACAGCGGCAGCCCGATCCTGAACAGTAAAGGTGAAGTGATCGGTATCCTCAGCGCCAAGCAGAACACAGCTGAAGGCGCCGTATTTGCCATCCATTCCAAATACATCTTGAATGCGCTGACCGAGCTGCAGAAGGATTCCAGTTACAAAAGCATTAAGATCCCTGCCTCTTCCAGCCTCAAAGGATCCGACAGAACCCAGCAGGTGAAGAAGATCAGCGATTATGTGTATATGGTGAAGGTGGATTGAGGTCAGTCCACAGACGACGGTCGACAGACCACAGCCTATTTCCGACAATAAAATGCTTGCATAAAAAAGGCCTGCCATCAAATGATGGCAGGCCTTTTTACTATAGTGAATGTCTGATATTTATTGTTTTTTAACTGTGGACCGTGGTCTGTCGACTGTGGACTGATTAAGACCACAAACTCTTCGGATACTCCCCCTTCTCCACCAGCTCGTTCAGGCTTCGCTGTACCACAGGAGCATCTTCCTTATAGGTAACGCCGAACCATTGTGAGGAGGTAGGCACCAGTTTGATCACCCCTTTCCCCTGCTTGATGAACTGATCGGCCGAGAACGGGATCAGGTATTCCGATTTCAGGTTGGAGATGTTCTGATCCAGGAAGGTACGGAAGCCGGTTTGCAGGAAAGCAAAGATGGAGGGATGGAAGCACCAGAAATTCATGGAAGCCTTGGCGTCTTCCGGAAGCGGTACTTTTTTACCGTCCGGCTCTTCAGAGATCATCACACCGTTCTCCCGGTAGATCTTCAGCATTTCCTTTATAGCGACAAGGTTATTCTGCGCATCCACTTCGCAAACGCCTCTGCTTACCGAACCATGCTCGGAAAGGGTCTTGGCCAGTTCATAGCCAACGATGGCATATACATTCTCCTGACAACCGCTGATAAGAAAGTCATGCGCTTTCTGAAAGGCATCGCAACCATAAAAATCATCTGCATTGATCACGGTGAACGGATCTTTCACCGCATCCTTAGCACATAAGATAGCATGAGACGTACCCCAGGGCTTCACACGGTCGGCCGGTACGGCATGGCCTTCCACGAATTTACTCATCTCCTGGTATACGTATTCCGTTTCGATCTTTCCTTTCAGCTTGGGCTCGAATATATTTTTGAAATCCTCGGCAAAATCCTGCCGGATGATAAAGATCACTTTTTTGAAGCCGGCCTTGATGGCATCATAAATAGAATAATCCATGATCGTTTCGCCACTGGGGCCAAATTGCTGGATCTGTTTCATGCTTCCATAACGGGAAGCCATTCCTGCGGCCATGATCACTAATGTAGGTTTCATACGCTGTTTTTAATCGGGCTCGAAATTATAGAATTAGATTTGTATTGACCATGATGCTCCATCTTCCCATAGTAAATTGTCGCATCGACACCGTTCCATTCTATAAATTCCATACCACGATCGATGTGCTCCGGCTCGATCGGATCGATCCGGTTATTTCCGGGAATAAATGGTTCAAGCTGAAAGGCTATCTGGCGCAGGCTTTCGCTACCGGTAAAAAAGGGATCCTCACCTTCGGTGGCGCCTACTCAAACCACCTGCTGGCTACGGCCTCTGCCTGTAACAGGGCCGGACTAAAAAGTATCGGCATAATACGGGGTGAGCGGCCGGCGGTACTGTCGCCCACGCTTCAGCAAGCACAGTCCTATGGGATGCAAATCCATTTTATCAGCCGGGCGGAATACGCGGAAAAAAAACTCCCTGCTGCACTGATAGAAGATGCGGATTACTTACGGGTGCCCGAAGGAGGCTATGGCGTGCCGGGAATGGAGGGTGCTAAAGATATTCTTGCTGGTACGAACCGGGAAAGCTACACCCATATCCTGGCCGCTATAGGAACAGGCACCATGCTGGCAGGACTGGCAGCGGCCGCTTTACCGAACCAGGAAGTGTGGGGTGTCAATGTCCTGAAAAATCATCGTTCGCACCGTGAGGACATCAATGAGTTACTGAAGGGCGAGGAACACGCTCCCTTTCAGATCATCGAATCGTACCATTTCGGAGGCTATGCCAAACATACGGCGGAACTCATCCGTTTTATGAACGACTGGTACCGGCAAACCGGCATTCCTTCCGATTTTGTTTATACCGGTAAGCTGTTCTTTGCGGTGGCCGATTTGCTGGCCACACAACAACTGCCGGGGAATAGCCGTTTACTGGTAGTACACAGCGGCGGACTGCAGGGAAACGCATCACTGCCGCAGGGAACGTTAATATTTTAGTGAAAGCCAATGGGGCAATTATATTTGCATGGTTTCTGAAAAGGACCGCAACTGACACACATGAACCGGATTTTTTATTTGTTCTTACTGGCCCTTTGTACCCTTGCTTTTGAAACCAGGGCACAGGATACCCTTCCGAATTTTTCCGTTCGCAGCGTTGGGAATAATCGGGTGATCGTTGGCTGGGTGAATAATTATCCGGTGACGAAGCAGATCAGCATCCAGCGCTCGCACGACAGCCTTAAGAATTATAAGACCATCCTCAGTGTCACCGATCCGGCCGCCATTCAGAATGGCTTTGCGGATACCAAGGCACCGAACGATCATATGTATTACCGCCTGTTCATCAACCTGGATAAAGGCGAATTCTTCTTTACCCCGGCAAAGCGGCCTTTTATTGATTCGGCGGTAGTACGCACAGTTCCACCGGTGAATCCGGTGAACCAGAAACCAAAAGATACTACCACCACGACCAAAGTTCCGCCGGTCATCAAGAAGCCGGATTTTGTTCCCTCTTTCTATGTTTATACCAATA
>DATAHC010000454.1:0-3512 GCA_036263415.1 Flavisolibacter sp. | reverse complement strand
TTGTTGTTTTAAAAATTGTACGGAAGCATTCGCTGGCGCAGCGCCGGCGGGAGCCTTCCATACCGTTCCCTTGATCTTTATTTGTTTTGTTTGATTGGTATTATAAGTGATCGTGATATATTTTTCGAACGGTCCGTCATTGGCGGCATTATAGCCTACCTTGATCTTCTCTGTAGCCCCGGCCGCTATAGGATCTTTTTTCCATTCCGGCGTCGTACAGCCACAGCTGGCCACCACATTGTCCAGCTTCAGGGGAACGGAAGACTTATTGGTCACTTCAAAATAAGTGAAAACCGGCTTGTTCTGGGGGATCATCCCGAAATCATATTCAACGGCCTTCAGCTCGATCGGGTCGGCCACGGTTTGGGCCCGCACAGCCGAAAGGCTCAGAAGGGTGAAAAGGAAGAGGAGCGTGCGCTTCATAAAGGATATGATTGAATTCAAAAATAAGATAAACCACCCGTAAAGTCCAGTAAAACAGACAATTTGTGTTTTTTTAACGTTGAAGCCCGATACCCTATTTTTGCTCCATGGAAAATACGTTTGAGACCAACGAACAATCCCTCGAGCATTTGTCCTTCGAAAGCTTCCGGAATGAGGTGCTGCAAGACTACCGATGGGTCTGTATCAGCCGGGAAGCCAGCCTTCTGGGCCGCAAGGAAGTGCTTACCGGGAAGGCCAAGTTCGGCATTTTCGGGGACGGTAAAGAGGTGGCTCAGGTGGCCATGGCCAAGTTTTTCCAGCCGGGCGATTACCGCTCGGGTTATTACCGCGATCAGACCTTTGCCTTTGCCGCCCAGGTGGCCACGGTAGAGCAGTTCTTCGCACAACTCTATGCGAATCCGGACGTTACACAGGATCCTTTTAGTGCCGGCCGGCAGATGAACTCCCACTTTGCCACTCCTTTCGTAGATGCAGAGGGCAATTGGGTGGATCTGGCTTATACCAAAAATATTTCTTCAGATATCGCCCCGACCGCCGGACAAATGGTGCGCGGACTAGGATTGGCCTTTGCATCTAAAACATTCCGGAATAATAAGCAGCTGCAGCAATTCAGCGGGTTGTCCGATAATGGTAATGAGGTCTGCTTCTGCACCATTGGGGATGCCTCTACATCCGAGGGACAGTTCTGGGAGACCATCAATGCGGCCGGTGTGCTGCAGGTGCCTCTGGTGGTCTTTGTTTGGGATGACGGGTATGGGATCTCCGTTCCTAAAAAATACCAGACTACGAAAGGCTCCATTTCAGAAGCGCTGAAAGGTATGCAGAAGGAAGAGGGCACCAACGGGTTCAATATCTACCGCGTTAAGGGCTGGGATTATGCCAGTCTCTGCGAAACTTTTGAAGAGGGCATTCGCCTGGCCAGGGAAACCCATACTCCCACTATATTTCACGTGGAAGAGATCACACAGCCCCAGGGTCATTCTACCTCGGGAAGCCATGAGCGCTATAAAACCCAGCAGCGCCTGGAGTGGGAGCGTGCCTGGGATGGGATGCGTAAAATGCGGGAATGGGTGCTGGAAAATGCCCTTTCTGATGAGGAAGAACTGGATGAGATCGAACGTGCCGCCAAGGAATATGTGCGCCAGGCCCGCATCAAAGCCTGGGATACCTATCTCCAGCCAATAAAAAACCAGGTTACGAAAGTGGTGGACCTGATCACCGACCTTTCCGGTAAGATACCGGGTAAGTCGGAACCCCTTCAGGCCTTGGCAAAGGAACTGGGTGGTATCAGGGAACCCCTTCGCCGCGACGTGATGCGTATCCTTAATGCTGCGCTGGACCTTGCAGGTAACAATGAGGCGGCCTACTGGCTGCGTGACTGCTACAACGACTTCAAAAAAGAGAACAGGGAACTATATAATTCCCACCTGTACCACGAAGGACCTAAAAGTCCGCTGAAAGTGGCTGCCCTTCCGGCTTCCTATGCACAGGACGCACCTATGGTGAACGGGTTTGAGGTATTGAACAAATATTTCGATCAGCTCTTTGCCAGCAATCCGAAAGTGCTGGCGTTCGGTGAGGACTTGGGCTACATCGGCGATGTGAATCAGGGATTTTCCGGTTTACAGGCTAAATATGGCGAAGACCGCATTTTCGATACCGGTATCCGTGAGCTCACCATTATGGGACAGGGCATCGGATTGGCCATGCGCGGCTTAAGGCCGATCGCAGAGATACAATACCTCGATTACCTGCTCTATGGGCTTCAGCCGCTCAGCGACGATGTGGCGACCCTGCACTACCGCACCAAGGGGCAGCAGAGCTGTCCGCTGATTGTCCGCACGCGTGGTCACCGTCTCGAAGGTATCTGGCACAGCGGTTCACCCATGGGGATGGTCATTAATTCCCTGCGTGGAATGCATGTATGTGTGCCCCGCAACATGACCCAGGCTGCCGGTATGTATAATACCCTCCTGGATAGCAATGACCCGGCCATTGTGGTAGAGCCCCTGAACGGCTACAGGCTGAAGGAAAAGCTCCCTTCCAACCTGCTCGAATTCAGGGTCCCCCTCGGAATTCCGGAGGTGGTGAAAGAGGGAACGGATATAACTATCGTTACCTATGGTTCCACATTGAGAGTGGTGCTGGAAAGTGCTCAGCTCCTGGAGAAGCAGGGCATCAGCTGTGAGGTAATGGATGTGCAGACCTTATTACCTTTCGATATTCATCATAAGATTTTGGACTCACTGAAGAAGACCAGCCGTATTGTGTTTGTTGACGAGGACGTACCCGGTGGGGCCACGGCATATATGTTCAGCAAAGTCATGGAAGAGCAGGGTGGTTACCGCTGGCTCGACGTGGCACCGCGCACGCTTACGGCAAAGGCGCATCGGCCTGCCTACGGCAGTGATGGCGACTATTTCAGCAAACCGAATGTGGAAGAGATCGAAGCGATTGTGAAGGATATGATGAAGGAGTAAGTACAAGATCGTACAAGGCCTTTTTTATCCGTAAGAAGGATGGAGTAGGATTGGCAGCTCTTTTGGATATTCAGGATCAGTAGGAAAATTGACTATTGCCTACTGACCTTTCACGTTTGACTTTTCACGTTTCACGTTTGACGTTTGACGTTTCACGTTTGACGTTTGACGTCTTTCACCTTTCACGTTTCACCTTTCACGCATGTATTCCCAATTCCTTAATCTGATCGACATACTGGGCACCTTTGCCTTTGCGGTGTCGGGCGTGTTTTCCGCCATGGAGCGGAAGCTCGATCCCTTCGGCACGCTGATCATCGCCTTTGTTACGGCGATCGGTGGGGGAACCCTGAGGGATCTGCTCGTAGGAAATTTCCCGGTAAACTGGCTGCAGAATGATCTCACGATTCTGGTAATCTTTTCTGCGGCGCTGCTTACAATGTTGTTTGGCTCCTACCTGAAACACCTGAACACACCCTTGTTTGTTTTTGATGCGCTCGGACTGGGCTTATTCACCATCATCGGACTGGAAGTGGGATTGAAGCACCACTTCAGTGCCGGCATCTGCGTGGCGCTGGGTACCATATCGGC
>DATAHC010000453.1:0-7356 GCA_036263415.1 Flavisolibacter sp. | reverse complement strand
AAATCTCCGCAAACAGCCCCCGGCCTGAGACCGGAGCATGATATATTCAAACAGCTGATCAAATTGCAGAATACGCTGCGTCATATGATGGGTGAAGACCTGATTACACATCTGGGTCTCGATTACTATCAGGATCTGGTGGAAGCTTTATGATGGAGCTGGCCAAATTAACGGCCACGTTCCTGGGAATCGGGTACATTCAGAAAGGTGCCGGTACCATTGCAGCGCTCATGGTATGTATAGCCTGGTATTACTTTCCGGTCCTGGGAAGTAATACCGGGCTTTCTTTATCGCTGATTGCTTTTCAACTCATTGTCGGCGTCTGGTCTGCCAGCCGGGTGGAAGCGATATGGGGTGAGGACAGCAATAAGGTTGTCATCGATGAAACTCTGGGTATGTCCCTGACATTGTTCCTGATTCCCATAAATTTCTGGAACCTGCTCTGGGCTTTTCTGCTCTTCCGCTTTTTCGATATCCTGAAACCTTTGTTCATCCGGAAAGCCGAAAACCTTCCGTCTGGGTGGGGAGTAATGGCAGACGATGTGCTCGCCGGCGTGTACGCCAACCTTATTATGCAACTGCTTCTCTATTTCCAACTGGTACGATGATTACATTTATCAAAGCGCAGATGTCCTCCTTCATTGCCTCTGGCATGGATAACTGCTGTACGGTGTTTGCGGCCGAAGCCCTGGGCATCTGGTATGTATGGGCGGCTGCTATCGGAACGATCATTGGTGGTATCATCAATTTCAGCCTGGGCCGTAACTGGGTGTTCCAGTCAAAAGAAAAGGGACAGCTGGACCAGGCAAAGCGCTACCTTCTTGTCTGGTTAATATACCTGGGGTTAGCAACCAGCGGCGTATACCTGCTGACGCATTACCTTCACATTAATTATATCTTCTCAAAACTGGCCGTATCGCTGATCCTGGCCATAGGATATAATTATCCGCTCCAGAAAAGATATGTTTTTAAAAAACCGGCTCCTTAAGTTTTATTCCTTTTGAGTGGAATACGTACTAAGTTTGATGCAAATTTTGAACTGCTAACTGTAAGTGAATATGGAATCGATGGAATCCAAGCCATTAAAAGTGCAATTGCAACTGGGGATCTATAAGATCATTGATCCGTTGGTAAAAGGCCTGATACGCATCGGCTTTACGCCCAATACGGTTACCATCATCGGCTTCTTTCTCAATATCGGCGTAGCAGTGATCTTTGTAATGGGTGCGGAAGAAGGCAACAGGGGCGATTTCTCTTACATTGGCTGGGCCGGTGGCCTCATTCTCTTTGCAGGCTTATTTGATATGATGGACGGACAGGTGGCCCGTGTAGGTAAAATGAGCTCTTCCTTCGGCGCTTTCCTGGATTCGGTTCTTGACCGGTACAGCGAGCTGTTTATGTTCCTGGGAATCTGTTACTACCTGGTAGCCCATCATTACCTGCTCAGTTCATTATTTGCCTTTATAGGCCTTATTGGCTCCATGATGGTCAGCTATGCCCGGGCACGGGCAGAAGGTCTGGGAATAGAATGTAAGGGCGGATTGATGCAAAGACCGGAGCGTATTGTTCTGATTGGTACGGCAGCGCTGGCTTGTGGAATTATTTCAAAATATATAGGCGGTGACTATAAACTGTATATCAAAGGCATACCCTTCCATGTATTTGAAACCATGTCCATCTTTACCCTTCCGCTGGTGGCACTGGCCATTCTTACCAACATCACGGCTTTCCACCGTATCAAAGAGGCCAAGCTGGCCCTGGATAAAAGAGATGCTGCAAAAAAGATAGGTCTCGTTGCAATAGCCTATCCCCTGTTGAAGCTGGCGGGTCTGTCTTATTTTATGGATTTTCTTTCACTGGCTTAATTCTGAAGAATGCTTATAACCCGAACGGGAACGGATATGCCTCCAACCTCGAAAAACAATCTTCCCGAACCTTTAATAAAATCGCCTCTGTATACGTTTAAAAGTGTTGCTCTGGCAGTTGCTGTTTCTGCTGCTTATCTGGTGGTTTCTTATTTTCTCATAAGATTTAAACCGGATCAGCTCTTCCTGGTGGCATTATTTAACGTCCTGTATTTCCTCACCCGTACCACCCGGAATTTCATTACCGGCTTCTCTATTTTCATGATCTACTGGATCATTTTCGATTATATGAAAGCCTTCCCGAATTACCGGTATAATACGGTCCATATTGAATCGCTGTACCAGCTGGAAAAACAGCTGTTTGGATTTATGTCAGGGGGCGTACGTGTAACGCCGAATGAATATTTTGCCTTGCATCATTCAACCTTTGTAGATGTGCTTTCGGGCCTTTTCTACCTTTGCTGGATACCGGTTCCCCTGGCATTTGCCGGTGTGCTTTTCTTCAGGAACCGGCGTTACTTCTATCATTTTGCGCTGACCTTTTTCCTGGTAAACCTGATCGGCTTCGTTGGTTATTATAGCTATCCGGCAGCACCCCCCTGGTACATTCCACTGCATGGTTTCGATTTCATAGCACATACGCCGGGCAATACGGCGGGACTGTCCCGCTTCGACGCTTTTTTTGGAACCCATATTTTCGAAGGCCTGTATAGCAAAAGCTCCAATGTTTTTGCGGCAATGCCTTCCTTGCACGCAGCTTACATGCTGATTGTTCTTTATTTCGGGATCGTTACCCGAATGGGTAAATGGAATGTGCTCTTTGCTGTTATCCTGATGGGGATCTGGTTCACCGCGGTATATTCCAGTCATCACTACGTGCTCGATGTACTGGCCGGTATCTCCTGCGGATTACTAGGCATCTTCCTGTTTCGCCGTTTCAGTAAAACCGGCCTGGGCACAAGGTTCCTGGATGGTTGTGTGAAGGCAAGCTCCTGATAAGGGTTCATAAAAAAGCCTCAGACAAAGCAGCTGATTCGCTGTTTTGTCTGAGGCTGTTGAAAGGGATGTTTGAATACCGTATACGGTTAGAAGGTTTTCGGCTTCGCTTTCTGCTTTTCGATTTGCTGCTGGATCTGTTGCTTGTCCCCAACCATCACCTTCGTCATCTTATCGTACTGAATATAATTCTTGGTCATCTGGGAAACCACTTCGGGTGTCACCTTATAAATGTTCTTCACATAATTATTCAGGTAGCTGTCGTCCAGGCCATACAGATCGAGGAAATTCAGCTGACCGATAATACCGGCCGGAGTGGAATTCTGCAGCACGAAGATGCCCGCTTCATAATTCTGGATGCCGGACAGTTCTTCTTTGGTAGGAGCTTCGATCTGCAGCCGCTTGATCTCATTTTCAATCTCCGCCAGGGCATCGATCGTATGCTCACTGGTCACGTCAGCCTGCTCATACCACAAAGAGCTTCCTTTCCGGTTAGCCACACTGCTGAACGGTGAGTAAGTATAGCCTTTATTTTCCCGGATATTGCTGGTAATGCGGGAACCAAAGGAACCCCCCAGTAAAGAATTGGTAACCAGAAGAGGCAAATAATCCTTATTGGTTGGTGATACCACCGGCAGACCCACCATGATCGTGGTTTG
This sequence comes from Flavisolibacter sp., assembly GCA_036263415.1. GTDB lineage: Bacteria > Bacteroidota > Bacteroidia > Chitinophagales > Chitinophagaceae > Flavisolibacter. The sequence continues at coordinate 3,836 of DATAHC010000453.1, read as the reverse complement.
CGGCGCCCCTTTGCGTTCCATGATGATCGTGTCTTTTGAAGCGACGGCGTTCACCGGTGGATAGTTTACCTCAGGGCCTGCTTTCCAGTTCGTCAGGCTTGTTTTGATAGCATTGTTTACCGCTGTTTCGTCAAACTTACCAACTACATAAATAACAGAGCGCTTTGCCCCGAAATTGGCATTGTAAAAGTCCTTAATATTCTGCAGGGTATAGCCATCTATCATGGCTTCCGTGGGGAAGAGCTGGCCATACTTATGATCTTTGTAGATTGCCTGGTAAAACTGTTCCTGCGCCTGTGCCTGTGGCACTGCCTTCTGAACGGCCAGCCTTCTCTTCATATCGCCTTTCAGGCGGTCCAGTTCACTGGACGGAAAAGCCGGGTTCATGGCCAGGTCGGAAATCAGTTTTATAAAATCGGGAGCGTACTCCGATAATACAGATCCTGAAATGGTAGTTTGGGTTAATCCTACCGAAACATTCAGGCTTCCTCCCATCATCGCGGCCTTCTTGGAAAGCGCTGCAAAATTCATTTGCCCGGTTCCCTCACGCATCATGCGGCCGGTCAGGTCGGCCAGCCACACCTGGTCATTTCCTTCATGAATGTTACCGGTTTTGATGATCAGGCTGATGTTCACCTTCGGCAGCTCACCGTAATGGACCAATGTGGATTTCAGGCCATTGCCATAGGTCTGTTGCTTCTTTTCGGAAAGCTTGAAATCTTTGGCAGTGCCTCCTGCAGGAGGAGCTTGTTTCTGCGCATGAACGGATCCGGCCATCACTACAAAGGCCAGGCTGCAGGTATATAGAAATGATTTTTTCATTATTTGGATGCTTTAGCGGGTTCAATAATCAGGATCGTTCTGTTGTTCGGACTCAGGTAGGTCTTGGCCGTACTTCTGATCAGTTCAGGGGTTACTTTTTTGAATTCACTTTCCAGCTTATTGATACGGGAAGGATCATCGTCAAAAAGGGCAAAGCAGGCCAGCAGGTTCACTTTACCAATTCCAAAAGTGCCGCCCATGGCATCATAAAGCCCGGACCGCATTTTTACGATCGCCAGCTGAAGGTCATCAGCGGAAATGGTATTCACAAGGTCTGAAATAGTTTGGTCATACTCTTTTATAATGGCTTCCGCTTTCACCGTGGTATCATAGATCAGGTTGGACGTCCACAGCATCGGCCCGTTATAGTCGAACATATTGCCCAGGCCAATATTGATACCGGCACTGACTCCGCTGGTATAACCCTTTTGTTGCACCAGTGCCTGGTACAGGCGGCTGTCCTGGCCCTGACCTAATATCTGGTCAAGCAGGCCCATGGCATAATACTCCGGGGTATTGCGCTCCGGCATTTTATAGCTGATGGCGATAGCCGGTTTCTTTGCCAGTTTGTCTTCCTTGGTAAACCGGAGCTCGGCTTCCTGTTTCGGTTCAGTCAGGTCCGGCTTGGGTGGTAAGGTGGAAGCGGGGATCTTGGCAAAATACTGATCCACCCATTTCTTTGCCTGTGGTATGTCGAAATCGCCGGACACCACCAGCACGGCATTGTTGGGAGCATAAAAGGTCTTGAAGAAATTATCCACGTCTTCCAGTTTGGCGGAATCCAGGTCGTTCAGGTCTCCGTAAAAATTATGGGCATTATACCAGTTCTTATTGGCATACTGGGGCATGTCCAGCCAGGGGAAGCCGCCATAAGGCTGGTTCAGCACATTTACTTTTACTTCATTCTTCACTACGCCTTGCTGGTTGGTAAGGTTTTCCTGAGTGATCTTCAGTCCCTTCATGCGGTCGGCTTCTGCCCATAAGGCGGTTTCCAGCTTGTGGGCCGGCATCACCTCGAAATAGTTCGTAAAATCGAAACGGGTAGAACCGTTCAGGATACCTCCGTTCTTCTGAACCAGTTGTATGAATTCCATTTTACCCAGGTTTTCCGAACCCTGGAACATCATGTGCTCAAAAAGGTGGGCAAAGCCGGTACGGTTCTTTGGTTCGATCCGGAAGCCAATGTTGTAATACACCCCTACGGCAATGGTGGGAGCTGTTTTATCGGGCGACAGTACCACTTTCAGCCCGTTTGGAAGCTTGTAATAGGTTACCGGAACCTGCAGGTCGTCCGGCTTTCCTTTTTGGTCCGACCAGGAAAGTAAAGCGATGGGCAGCGAAAAGGCCAGTACTATACCGGCGGCCCGTTTGAATAGGTTGAAATGCATAGTGTGTTATTGATTTACAGTGAAAAACACGAGCGGTTTAGTGTTTTAAATATAAAAAGAAAGGCACGATCCGGAACCGGAAATTGACTAATGGTGGAATACAGGGACAGAAGAATTTTATACGGAATATTCTTTAGTGCTTCCGTCCGGATTGCCTATGATCACAAGACTGACCAGGGCGGAAGGAAACAGTCCGTTCTCCACCACTCCGGGTATGCTGTTGAGTAACAAGTCAAATTCTTCGGGCCGGTCCAGCAATCCAAAATGGCAATCCGCAATAAAATTACCATTATCGCTTCGGAAAGGCTGCCCATCCTGCATTCGTAGCAACGGTTTCCCCTGCATATCTTCCAGGTGCCGCAACGTGAGGGTATGGCCAAAAGGCACGATCTCCACTGCGAGGGGAAAGCTTCCCAGGTGTGGCGCGCATTTGGAAGAATCGGCGATGACAATGAATTGCTGGGCGGAAGCAGCCAGTATCTTTTCTCGTACAAGGGCCCCTCCTCCTCCCTTGATCAGGTTATAGGAGGCATCTATCTCATCGGCTCCATCAATATATAGATCGATCTGGGAAAGGGTATCCGGTGGCGTAAGGATCAATCCATTTTCTACAGCGATTTTTTCCGACTGAACGGAGCTGGCGGTTAAGGTAAGCTTCATGCCTTGCCGGTATAGGTTGCCCAGCTTTTGAATGGCATATAAGGCGGTACTTCCGGTACCCAGCCCTACCACCATTCCATCTTCAACATAGGTTACTGCCTGATGCGCGGCTGCTTCTTTTGCATTCATATGATTGATTTAGCGGATTGTTTCCAGTATTCGTTTCGTGGTGGTAACATCGGTATGCTGAACAGCCTGCAGGCCTATTTTTTTCCCGGCATCGATCAGGAGCGACCGGTCATCGAAATACAGGCATTCTTCCGGGTGTGCCTGTGCAATGCCCAACGCCAGCTTGTAGATGCCGGGATCCGGCTTGCGCATGCCTACTTCGCAGGAGGAGATGAAGGCATCAAACAGCCTTCTCAGCCCGAATTTCTGAATGCGGTAATCATTGAGTTCCCGGCCTTCATTATTGATCGAAATAAATTTCAGATCCCGTGCTTTGGTATACTTCCATTCTATCAGCCAGTCCAGCATCTCCGGCAGCTTTACGGACTCCGCATAAATGAAGGCTTTCACATCTTCTCTGGTAAAAGAACGGGGCTGATAAAACAGGGTGGTGTCCAGGTACTCGTCCAGTGTAATACCCCCAGTTTCATATACATTGAAGATGAACTCATGGAGGTAATTCATTTCATTATAGTCGAATCCAAATGCATGCGCGGCTTTCTCACGAGATTCGTGCCCCCAGCCATTACTGAGTAATACCCCGCCGATATCGAAAAATAAAACGCTGACCTGGCCTTTATCCATAAATCGATTTTGCTAAAAATACGCTGAATGATCGTCCGAAGCTCCTGAAAATGGCCATCCGGCAGCGATATTTTACCGTAAAGGGTTGGAAGGGAGCCTGGTTAACAATTTGGTCATTTTGGCGTTGGGCATCGTAGCGAAAAATCCATGAAATGCAGTCTGGTGGCTGTTCCTGTATTTCAAAATAGTATTTCAGCATAGTAGATAACACTG
>DATAHC010000452.1:0-6172 GCA_036263415.1 Flavisolibacter sp. | reverse complement strand
GGAAAGCTGTCCTTTGACATCCTGCAGGTAAAAAAGCTGTCGCCGGACTACTACTATGTAGTAGGCAAATGGATGCTCAAAAGAACCATCGGTGACCTGAGCGGTCATTACGACCTGCTGCTGCGGAAAATCAAGGGGCGCTGGTATATCATCTCCGATCACAGTTCCTAAGCAATTATTCTTTCCGGGCCCACGACCGGTAATAATACCGGATCAGGAGGAAAAAAGTAACTATCGCAAGAAGGTAGAACAGCATATTGTACCAGCGTACCGGGCCTTCCGGGGTAGCCAGGTGAAAGAATAATCCGGCCGTTACAAAGCCCATCATCCATAACAGACCCATACTGAACGAATTCATGATCTTCCGGAAGTAGCGCTTCATCTGCGGGTCCATGCCACTGTTGTATTCATCCATGCGATCAAGGTACTAATAAAGCCCTGAAGGCCATGGAATCGCCGTTGAAAACATTGAAGTCCACTTTGGAAAGAATCCCGTTCACGCGTCCCTGCTCGCTGTGCTGCCAGAACAGCCAGTCCCTTTTGATGCGGGGCTGATGGGGCTGCAGGTAGTGGGCCGCCCAGAGCGGGTACTGATCGAAATAGCCCTGCAGGTACTTCTGGTAAAAATCGACATTGGTATAGATGATCGGCTTCACGCCATAGGCCGTTTCAATGGCGTCGAGCCATTCCTGCACTTCACGGCGCAGGATAGTGGCGGAGATGCCGAAGGTCTGCTCCACATCCAGCACCGGCGGCAGGTCGCCGCTTTCCAGCTTCACCCGGTCGGCAAAGTTGCGGGCCTGCGTTCGTCCATCTTTGCTGGCAATGAAGAAATGATAGGCTCCGCGCACGATCCCGGCTTCGCGGGCCTGTTTCCAGTTGCGTTTGAAATAGCCATCCACGTTCCCGTTCCCTTCGGTAGCCTTGATGAAGGCGAAGCCGATCTTTATGTCCCGCACCTGCATGTTCTTCACCGCTTCCCAGGAAATACGCTGCTGGTATTTGGACACGTCGATGCCATGGATCTCGTACTCTGCAGGGATGGGAATGCCGAATTCAGGATAGCGGACAAACTCCAGGTCGCGGCTTTTACCGAAGAGATAGGCCAGGTAAGCGGCAAAGCAGACGGCGGAGACCAGGGTAAAGGCAATGATGTATTTTACAGGTTTATTCTTTTTCTTCTTCGCAGCCACACTGCAATAGTAAAGCAAATGGGGCAGTCCGCGGTCACTGTAATCAGCAATCAGCCATCAGTGATCAGTGATCAGTAATCAGTAATCAGTAACCAAATCAGCCATTCATAAATCTATATCTGAGATCTGACATCTGAAATCTGCCATTCCTTCCCCGCGTTTGGTAACGTTGGTGGCAGTACATTTGTAACGGTGCGGAGAGAACCCTTTAATCAACAGCATGTTCGACTGGAACGATAGTGTGAATTTTATGCGGAAGCTGACCCCCCGGCGGGCCTGGAACGGCTTCAAGGTGTGGAGCAGTTACCAGCTTACCAGGTGGACCGGCCGCAGTATTCAATGGGGCTTTCCGGTGTCGATCTCCTTTGAGCCCACCACCTCCTGCAACCTGCGCTGCCCGGAGTGTCCCAGCGGACTGCGGGCCTTTACCCGTCCCACCGGCATGCTGCAGAAGGACTTCTTTACCGAAACCATCGATCAGCTTTCCAAAGACCTGATGTACCTCGTTTTCTACTTCCAGGGCGAGCCATACCTCAATCCGGCTTTCCTGGATATGGTGCAATACGCTTCCTCCAAAAAGATCTATACGGCCACTTCCACCAATGCGCATTATATGAACGACCGGAATGCGCGGCGTACGGTAGAGAGCGGATTGGACCGGCTGATCATTTCCATTGATGGCACCACGCAGGAAACCTACCAGCAATACCGTGTGGGCGGCAAGCTGGAGAAGGTGCTGGAAGGAGCCGCCAACATTGTGAAATGGAAGAAAGAGCTGAACAGCAAAACACCCCTGATCATCTTCCAGTTCCTGGTAGTACGTCATAATGAGCACCAGATCGAGGAAGTGCGCCGCCTGGGCCGGGAAATAGGGGTTGACCAGGTGCGGCTGAAAACGGCTCAGGTATATGATTATGAAACAGACCCGAATCGCTTGATCCCGGAAAACCCGAAGTACAGCCGTTACCGACGTAACAAGGAAGGTAAGATGGCGTTCAAGGGAAACAATGCCAACCATTGCTGGCGCCTGTGGCACGACCCGGTGATTACCTGGGACGGCAGCGTAGTGCCCTGCTGCTTCGATAAGGATGCCCAATACAAGCTCGGCTCGCTGAAGCAGCAAAGCTTCAAGGAGCTGTGGAAGGACCGTACCTACCAGGACTTTCGCCGCCAGGTAGTGCAAAGCCGCAAGAATATCGACATTTGCGCCAATTGTTCGGAAGGCGTGAAAGTATGGGGCTAGTCCCTTAAAATATATACAGCCATTATGGGAATTGAAAAAGACATCAACCAGGCCAAGTTCGTCAGTGCCCGCCAGAAGGCAATGATCAATATCTTATTTACATATGGCTGGGTGCTCGAAAAGATCAAGCAGTTCCTGGCCGCGGAAGATATCACCCACCAGCAATTCAACATCCTGCGGATCCTCCGGGGCAGCTTTCCCCAGCCGCTTTCCACCCTTCAGATACGGGAGCGCATGCTCGATAAAATGAGCGATACCAGCCGCATTGTAGACCGCCTGGTGGTAAAGGGGCTGGTAAAGAAGGCCGTGAGCGCCAGCGACAAGCGGTTGGTAGATGTGGTGATCTCCGAAAAAGGACAGAAGCTGCTGAAGAAGCTGGATGCGGAAGGCGATCATATAGGCGAGATCATGGGACAGCTGTCGGAAACTGATGCAGAAATGTTAAGTTCCCTGCTCGACAAACTACGCGCTTCAGAATAGCGTTATCTTCATCACCGAAACCCAATCGATCATGTGGAAGAACCTATTGACAGCTCTCGGGCTGGTATTCCTTTCCTTCAATTCTTTTGCCCAGCCCCCGTATGAATTCCGGGGCGTATGGGTGGCTACCGTCGACAATATCGACTGGCCGCAGCCCCATCAGTATAATGTGGAAAGCCAGAAGGCCGATTTCATCCGGCAGCTGGACCTGCACCAGCGCAATGGCATGAACGCCGTGATTGTGCAGGTGCGTCCCGCCACCGATGCCTTTTATCCTTCGCCCTACGAGCCCTGGAGCCAGTGGCTTACCGGTACGCAGGGGAAGCCGCCCTTTCCCTATTACGATCCGCTGCAGTTCATGATCGAGGAAACGCATAAGCGAGGCATGGAGTTCCATGCCTGGTGCAATCCTTACCGCGCCAATTTTTCCATCGGCAAGGCATCGATCGCCCCTAACCATATTACCCGGCTTCATCCGGAATGGTTCCTTTCGTATGGCAGTACCCGTTATTTCGATCCGGGCAATGCCGAAGGGCAGCAGTGGGTGGTGAATGTGATCCGGGACATCGTAGCCCGTTACGATGTGGATGCGATTCATATGGACGATTACTTCTACCCATACCGTATTGCCGGCAAGGAATTTCCGGACGCCAAATCCTATGCGGCCGATCCGAGAGGACTGAACAAGGAGGAATGGAGAAGGAGCAACGTGGACAGCATCATCAGTCACCTCAATACGGTGATCAAGGCCGAGAAGCCCTGGGTGAAGTTCGGCATATCGCCGTTTGGCGTGTGGCGCAACCTGAGCCAGGACCCGGAAGGCAGCGCCACGAAAGCCGGCGTTACCAACTATGACGACCTGTATGCTGATATCCTGTTATGGCTGAAGAAAGGCTGGGTAGATTATGTGGCGCCGCAGCTGTACTGGGAGACAGGACATAAGCTGGCCGCTTTTGAAACACTGACCGACTGGTGGAGCCAGCATTCCTATGGCCGCCATTTGTATATCGGGCAAGGCATCTACCGCTCCCTGGAGCGTAACAACAGGGCCTGGAAGGATCCGGAGGAATTGCCCCGTCAGATCCAGCTGCTGCGGCAGCATACGGAGATCCAGGGCAGCATTTATTTCAGCAGCACCACCTTTCAGTCCAATCCCAACGGATGGAACGATTCACTCCGGAATAACTATTACCGCACGCCGGCGCAGATCCCTCCCATGGAATGGCTGCCGCCCAACCCGAATAAGCGAAGCCTGGGTATGAAGGGCACATCGGTTCCCTCTTCCGCACAGCAGGCGATGGACAAGCTGAAGACCAATTGATCCCAACATACAGAAGAATAAATGGAAGATGGCTAAGACCATCTTTTTTTATGTCATAGATTTTATTGATGCGGGTATTGTAAATATCTATGAATCGGTATGCTGTTCGTCTCCGACATTTGCGCCCTGAAAAACAGACATACCAATATGAAAAATGTAGTTCTATCACTGGGATCTGTCTTCCCCGAGTTCAATAAAAAGGCGGTTGTATCGATCGAGAAAGGAAAAGAGTTTTATGATCTGTCTTACGAAGAAATTAAGAACAGCGGTAAATGGATGGTCATGTTCTGGTGGCCCAAGGATTTCACCTTTGTATGTCCTACCGAAATTGCCGAGTTCAATAATGCCTACCAGGATTTTGCCGACCGCGATGCCGTCCTGATCGGAGCCTCTACCGACAGCGAGTTCGTACACGCTGCCTGGAGAAGGGACCATGAGGACCTGCGCAACCTGCAGTTCCCGATGCTGGCCGATACCTCCAAATCACTGGCTGAAGAACTGGGCATTCTGGAAACCAATGAGAAGATCGCTTACCGCGCTACGTTCATCGTAGATCCACAGGGTATCATCCGCTGGGTGTCTTTATACGACCTGAATGTAGGACGTAATGTGAAAGAAGTACTGCGCGTACTGGATGCCCTGCAAACCGACGAGCTGTGTCCCTGCAACTGGCAGAAAGGTGAAGCTACCCTGGTAGCCTAAGGAATTATTGTTCATTTAAATTTTAGGAAGCAACATGTTTGGAGCCGTTAATACCACGGATAATGCCGTAGCCCTGCTGAAGGACCTGGGCCTGGGAGCAGACCAGGTGAGTGCGCAGCTGCGCCTGCTGGCCGATACGGATGCGCGCTACCTGCGCGATCTGAAGATCAATGTGAGCAATGCCCTGGGCGCTGAAACCCTCTCTAAAAAGGAAGCCAGCCTACTGGCCCTGGCGGTAGCGGTGAACGAGAAGAATGAAAAGCTTCAGGAGGCGTTTCGCGCTGCTGCGCTGGCAGAAGGTTCCAATGAAAAGGAACTGGCCGAGATCGTGAGCTGCACCAGCCTGCTGAATGCAAACAACGTATACTACCGCTTCCGGCATTTCCTTGAAGATGAATTTTACAACAATGCCCCGGCCGGCATTCGCATGAGCATCATGGCCAACCCGGTCCTGGGCAAGGAGTTCTTTGAGCTGACCAGCCTGGTGGTAAGTGCCCTGAACGGCTGCGCGCTCTGCGTGACCTCGCATGAGAAAACGCTTATCGGGCACGGAACCACCAGGCAGCGCATTCACGATGCGGTGCGACTCGGTGCCGTGATCAAAAGCCTGGCAGTAATTTTATAATCTCAGCTATCAGGCATCAGGTAGGATCTGATCTTATCTGATGCCTGATTTTTATGTCTGATGTAGGATGTCTGATGTCTGATTTGGATGTCAGATATCAGATGTCAGATTTGGGGGTCGCCTGTGTTAGCCACTTTTCCTTTGAGCTTCAACGGCTTCCTATTGGTATCAGTTAGCTCCTCATTTACACAGGCGTAGATTGAACCACGAAGACTCTAAGACACGAAGTTGCACAAAGATGGTGAGCTGATGCGATCATTAGCTGATGTAATAACCAGTCTGCTAATACACTTCGATCTGTCATCCCGACGCAGGAGGGATCTTTTACGCCGATGCTATCGCAGGAAAAGATGGTAATCACGTACGCCCACTCATCACTGATCACTGATCACTGATCACTCCTCATTTCGTTTTCCCGCCCTACTTTTGCAGCACTAATAAATTTATCTATGCCTGGATTTGAATTGTGGAGCGATGCGGAGCGAAAAGAAGTGAATGATGTACTGGAAACCGGAATCCTGATGCGCTATGGTTTTGACGGACCGCGCAGAGGTATCTGGAAATCGGTGGAACTGGAGCAGGCCATCTGCAAACGTTTCGGAACCCGC
>DATAHC010000451.1:0-6418 GCA_036263415.1 Flavisolibacter sp. | reverse complement strand
AGCAGCACGTCCTCTTTTTCGAGGTGCAATATGGCGCGACCGTATTCCAGCTTGCTGCTTTTTTCCACTTTGCCCCCGTATTGCTTGGCGGTTAGCTGGGCGCCATAACAGATGCCCAGCACCGGCGTGCGCTTGAGCAGGTTGGGAATATTCACATTCGGGGCCTGTTCATCATTCACGGAAAAAGGGGAGCCGGAAAGGATGATCCCTTTGATAGAAGGATCGGGCTCTACCCGTTTGGAATAAGGAATGATCTCGCAAAACACATGGGCTTCGCGGACTGCCCGGGCGATGAGCTGAGTATATTGAGAACCGAAATCGAGTATAATGATCTTCTCTGTCATGGGGTGTAAAGATAATTAGCTGTAACTTACCTTCACCAATTGTAGTCTTATTCCTAAAATCACTATTATGAGAGTTCTCTTTACCACACTGATGCTTGCTTCTCTGGCCCTGGGTTCCTGCCGTTTCATGAACGGGGAAAAAGTTCGCGGGGATGGCCATATCACCACCGAGCAGCGCAGCGTAGGTAACTTTAACGGACTGGACGTCAGCGGTGCCATTACGGTCCGGGTTCGGCAGGATGCGGCTGCGGGCGTTAAAATCGAAGCCGATCAGAATCTGTTACAATATATAGACGTGCATATTGAAGGAAGCACGCTTCACATTCGGACCAAGGATGGCTATAACCTGGATCCTTCCAAAGATATCGTGGCCTATGTTTCGGCTCCGCAATACCGCCATCTGCAGGTTTCCGGTGCCTGCAATATTGTAGGCGAAACGGCCCTTACCGGTACCGAAACCCTGGAAATCGATGCAAGTGGGGCCAGCGATATCAACCTCCAGGTGAATGTTCCTAAGGTGGATGCCGAGATGTCCGGCGCCGGCAGCCTTATTATGAAAGGACAGGCTACTGAATTTTCAGCGCATGTTAGCGGCTCCAGTGATATCAAGTGCATGGACCTCGTTACCGATAATGCCAGTCTCGACCTCTCCGGCGCTTCCGAAGCGGAGATCACGGCCAATAAGAAGCTCGATATCGATGCTTCGGGTTCCAGCAGCGTTCAGTATAAGGGCAATGCGAATGTGAACTCCAAATCTTCCGGCGCCAGCAGCGTGAATAAGGTGGGGTAGAGGGGTGAAAGGTGAAACGTGAAAGAGGAATTGTCAAACGTCAAACGTGAAAAAGTCAATAGCCGGAAGTATATAGATTGCAGAAGTTCCTACATGACATTATAGACCGTCAGGATAATACAAAATGATGTAGAAAAGCTAATGGCAAAGGCGATCTTTCTCTTTCACCTTTGACCTTTCACGTTTACAGCGCTACATACTTCACGGTAATCCAGATGGTCCGGTTGCGGCCTTTATCATCGGTACAGGAAATCTTCACCGGCCCCTCCCGCGGTGCAAAGAATTGCTTTTCCGAAGGACCTGTTGCTTTGTAAAAGCCATCATTGATATACCAGTATAATTTTGATACCTCACCACTCGTATGGGCGGCCAGCTGCAGGGGTTCCGGCGCTTTCCTGTTGATATAGTATTCTGCGCCGTTTTGCGGAGCCGTGATCATCGGACCGCTTCCTCCAAAGATCTTTTCACAGTCCGGGTTGTGCGGCGGTATGCGGCTAAAGGACCGCCCATTTGCGGTTAGATAATCCTGCACGCCCGCGGCGAATGCCGGATATAATTTTTTGATATAGCCTGTAGCAGGTGCACAGGTTTCGCAGTAGGAAAGCGAACTGTCCGGACTTACCTTAATCTCCTGCAGGTGGTGGCAAACCATTGTGGAGCTGCTCAGCGGAATGAAATAATCCGAAATGAGGTTGGTGCAGAATGGGCCGGGCGGCAGCCCCGATTCACTGCATACCTGTCGAAGCTGGCATTGTTCCGGCGGCTCATACCAGCCTTCATTGCTGTCGTAGTCGATCGTATTGAAGATCTTGAATAATAAAGGCGTGGCGGTATTGGCGCCACTCAATTCGGCTACGCCCAGGCCCGAAAAGTTCCCTACCCAAACACCCACCGTGTAGTTCTTATTATAGCCAATGCTCCAGGCATCTTTCCTTCCATAGGAGGTTCCGGTTTTCCAGGCAATCTTCGGCATATGCTCGGTCGCCGTCCAGTTCAAGGGGAAATCCGGACGGTTCACTTTCGATAACACCTCGGTGATCATAAAGCTGGCCGCCGGTGACAGTAATCGCACCCCCGGCAGCGGCTTACTGTTCTGTAATTTGGAGGGTGGCACATAAATTCCCTCGTTGGCGAAAGCAGAGAATAATCCGGTGAGCTGTTCCAGGGTAGCACCACAGCCACCCAGTATCAGGGACAATCCCAGCTTGTTCCGGTCTTTCTGGACCTGCCGGAACCCGCACGAGACCAGTTCTCCGATTAGTTTGTCCTTTCCGTAACGCTCCAGTGTTTTCACCGCCGGTATATTCAGTGAATGATCCAGGGCATACTCCATGGTCACCAGTCCATTGAAATGCCGGTCGTAATTCTCAGGGCTGTACCCGCTGTAATTTACAGGCACATCTTCCAGAACCGTTTTAGGTGTCAGCAGTCCTTCGTCTATGGACAATCCATAGAGCAGCGGTTTCAGCGTACTGCCTGGCTGGCGAATAGCGGCTGCGCCATTTACCTGTCCGCCATCAGTGGTATCTCTGAAATCGGCGGAACCCACATAGGTAATGATCTTGTGCGTGTGATTATCGATGATCACCACCGCCGCATTCTTAATATTATTGAGGCGTAACGTGCGGATGTAATCCGACGTGAGCTTCTCCACCTTGAGCTGTGTGTTCATGCGGATGCCGGACTGGATCAGCGGACCATCGGCCACTGTACTTTTCAGCTGATAGGCCAGATGCGGCAGGTAGACCGGGACGGCGGACCGGCTTGCTGTTAGGGGTTCCGCCAGGGCATCCTCTATTTCTTTTTTGCTGAAAACGCCTTCCTTATAAAATCGCTCCAGCCAGCGGTTGCGCTCCTTTACGATACGGTCATTCGCCTTGCCCATTACCAGGGTGGACGGCCTGTTGGGAATAATGGACAAAGCCGTGATCTCAGCCAGTGAAAGATGATCGGGATTCTTTTTGAAATAGAGCTGGGAGGCTGCTTTTACGCCTTCGATATTGCCTCCGTACGGCACGAGATTGAGATAGAGCTGAAGGATCTCCTGCTTACTGTATTTCCATTCCAGCTGAAAGGCCCGGAATATTTCAATGGTCTTGCTTACCAGATTGCGCGGCCTGGGCTCGAGAGCCCGGGCCACCTGCATAGTAATGGTGGAAGCCCCTGATGTCCGCTTCATATGTAACAGGTTGTTGAAGGCTGCGCGGGCCAGGGCAAAGGCATTGACACCGGGGTGCCTGAAGAAATAGCGGTCCTCTTTCGCAATAATGGTTTTTTGCAGCAGCGGAGAGATCTCCTGCAATTCGGTACGCATTCTCCATTTTTCGTCACGGGTAAGATAGGCATGCACCACTTCACCCCTTTCATCGGTGATGGTAGTAGAATAGCTGATGGCATCCGGCACCGGGAAGATCCAGTTCAATACGAAGAATAACAGCATGGCACAACCGGTGGCAATTACCAATCTTTTAACAAGCAACCGTAATTTTTGCTTTGTAACTTTCTGCCGAAACCTTTTCCAACTATATGGACTCATCGAGTCTGCCTCCTTAGCTCCGAAGTTTCTACTAAATTCTGTTTTCTTTTTGTAAAAGGGAATACACTTTAAGAATTTAACGCTAGCTTTTTTTGTTCTATCTTTTTATTCCAAACCGCAACCACTTATATGCCTACCAAATTGCTTTTAGCAACCGTGCTGCTGGCTACTCTTGTCTTTACAGCCTGTAACCGTTCCACCGTCAGCCTTGAATCGACCACCGCCCGGGGAGAAGTGCCCCAGCTTGGCAACCTGGTCTTCCGGTTTTCGCAGGCTGTTTACCCGGATTCCCTGCTGAACAACTGGGATTCTTCCGATTATGTGAGCTTTGAGCCTAAAATACCCGGGCGCTTCCGGTGGAACGGCCCGGATGAACTGGTCTTTTCACCTTCCCAGCCCCTGCAGCCGGCAACTACCTACAAAGCCAGGGTGCGTGATGAAGTATTACGCTACAGTAAATTCAAAAGCGTCAGGGAAGCCGACAAAGTGGAGTTTCATACAGCGCCTTTACAACTGACCGATGCCCAGGTGATCTGGGTGCTGCAGGAGGAAGGAAGCCGGGTTGCGCTGCCCCAGCTGAACCTGCAGTTCAATTACCCGGTAAAAGCCGAGGATATTAAGAATCATCTGAAGGTACAGGTGGAAGGCGCTGACGCTGCCTACGCACTCCAGGATGCGGGTGTTGCCAATACCCTTCATGTACGCCTCTCCAACTTCAAAGCAGCCGATAAAAATTACGAGGCTGTGATCGAACTGGATAAAGGCATCAAGCCGGAGAAGGGCTCGAATGCCACCAACGATCCGATCAAAACAACACTTTCCATACCTTCTCCTTATGTGCTTTCCATTAATAATGTGGAATCGGAGCATGATGGCACGCAAGGCATCGTTCATATACAGACCAGCCAGCAGCTGACGGGAGAGAACCTTACTAACCTGATCCGGTTTGAACCGGCCGTAGCCTATACCGTAGAATATGAGGATTATGGCGTTACGCTGCGCAGCGATAAGTTTAATGCGGAGAACAGCTATAGTTTTACCATTGCCAGGGGCCTGAAGGGTAAGATCGGAGGCGTGTTAAAAGAAGAATATAACGGAAGTGTGGCCTTCGGCCAGCTGGAGTCGGAAGTCCGCTTTACCAACAGCAAGGCGATCTACCTGTCGAAGCGGGGCAGCGGCGCCATCGAAGCCCGCATTACCAATACGCCGAAGATCAAACTGATTATTTCCAGGATCTATGAGAATAACCTGCTGATGGCGCAGCGCTATGGCTATGAACCGAAAGACGAAGATACAGAGGCAGAATACGCTTCTTACGATGAAAGTGAGGGTTCGGAAAGCTACAGCGATGCTACAGCGGGGGACATTGTCTACACCAAAGAAATCGATGTAAGGAGTCTGCCGAAATCAGGCAGTGGCCGCATCCTCAACATTTCGCAGTTTGAAGACCGGTTGCCGGATGTAAAAGGGATCTACCACGTGATGATCCGCTCCACGCAGGACTATTGGGTGCGGGATAGCCGCTTTATCTCTTTTTCCGATATCGGTCTGATTGCGCGGCAGGGACAGGACAAGATGATCGTATTTGCCAATTCCATCAAAACAGCCCTGCCGGTTCAGGGCGTTACCATTAACGTATACGGCGCCAATAACCAATTGCTCGGAACGGCTGCCACGAATAATGACGGTACGGCCGAAGTGCCGGTGATTGCCCGGAACCTCGATGGTTATAAGCCAGCCATGATCATCGCTAAAACTGCTGATGATTTTACCTACCTGCCCTTTAATTCTACACGGGTCAATACATCGCGCTTCGATGTAGGCGGTAAGCGTAACAACGCAACCGGACTGGATGCCTTTATTTATGCCGAACGGGATATCTACCGGCCGGGCGAGAAGGTGAACTTTGCCGTTTTGCTGCGCGACCGCCAGTGGAAAAGTCCCGGACAGGTGCCCCTGAAGCTGAAATTTTTGCTGCCAAACGGAAAGGAGCTGAAAACGTTCCGCAAAAGCCTGAATGAGCAAGGCGCGGTTGACGGCAGTATCGATCTTCCGCCTTCCGCCATTACCGGAAGTTACTCCCTGGAAGTGTACAGCTCGAATGACGTGTTGCTGGCCTCCAAAAGCTTTATGATCGAGGAATTTGTTCCGGACCGCATCCGGATCACCACCAACCTCGATAAGAAAGCATTGCGTCCATCCGAAACCGCCAGCCTGGCTATTCATGCCGAGAACTTTTTTGGTCCGCCGGCCGCTAATCGGAACTTTGAGACCGAGATCCAGATCCGCCAGAAAATGTTCCAGGCGCCGAAGTACAGTGATTACGATTTTACCCTGGCCAATCAAAAAGAGTTTTATGATAAGGAGGTACGGGAAGGAAAGACCGATGAAAACGGCGGTGCTTCCCTCTCTTTTGAAGTGCCTTCGTTATATGCAAACAGCGGTTTGCTGCAGGCTAATTTTTATACGACGGTGTTTGATGAGACCGGACGGCCGGTGAGCCGGCATACATCAGCCGATATCTACACACAGGACGTTTTTCACGGTATCAAGGATGACGGTTTTTACTATTATTCCATGAATCAGCCGGTAACTTTTAAACTGGTGTCGCTGAACAAAGATGGCGTTCCTGTAAATGCAACGGCCAAGGTTCAGGTGATCAAGCATGAGTATAAGACGGTGCTTACCAAAAGCGGCAGCTATTTCCGTTATGAATCACAGAAGGAAGATAAAGTTATGACCGAGCAG